>CACSIN010000025.1:300000-385380 GCA_902705835.1 BD1-7 clade bacterium | reverse complement strand
ATCGGTAATCGGATCAATCAAATCAGAACTATCGCCCTCACCCAGCTGAGCGATGAACAAGTCTTGCAGCCAGTCAGTAATCGGGCCGTAAGCGCCGTTATTGATTTGTAACGCCAAAGCGCTAGCAATCGGGCGGCCGTGAGCAATCATGTCGGTAGAAGAAGATACACCACCGCTAAAGTTAGCAGTGAAAGTGTAGTCAGCCTCTGTCGCTGCTGTTGATAGATCAGCAGGCACGCTGATCTGTCCGTTAAATTGACTCGCCGTTACACTAAGGCTGGTGCCGCCAACGGTGACTGCCTGCAAACCGGTTTTACGGGTTACACCCTGAACTGACACATTACTGTCTTCCTCAGGCAATACAGTCTCCGTTGATACATTGGTAATAATCACATTCGGTGATGCAATATCTGCGGTAAAGCTTACGGTATCGGGGCTAGAGTTTGATGCCGTAATACGCAGGGTGTTGGTTTCGCCGTCAATCAAAAAGCCGCGAATCGCCGCAAAGTTAGCCTGGTAGCTATCGTCGCTCTGTTTGGTAAATAAGTGCTTCACTGACACGCCGTTCAAGGTAACCGCACTCAAACGCACATCAGATGCATCCAGCGTAAACGAGAAGTTGTCATTCGCTTCACGAGTTACCGCTTGGCCCGCAGACGGGTAACCGACGGTAATTTGATCCAATGGTTGGGTATTAATATGGCATTGGTTACCCCACCAAAAGCCTAACTCTTGTTCGCATCGTTCTTGCGTCAGGCAGGCCGACAAGTTGTCAGACGCACAATAGTCAATGGCTTCGCACCCGTCTTTGGTGTTGTTCAAAGTAAAACCTTGAAAGCATGTGAATGACTCGCGTCGATAAGTTGAGCATCCGCTGGTGCCTGTGGATGCATCTAGATGCCACGTGCCTCCTTCGATGCCTACATTGCATTGGGTTTCAGTGCAGACAGCATAAGGTTGTTGATTTGCACCCTGATTCAGCTCGAAATATTCTGTAGTGCGGGCTTCTGCAGAATAGATTGGGCATTCCGGATAGGCCGTTGTGTCTACAAGTGTTGAGTAGGTAAACGCTTTATAACTAGTAGGGGTATCTGTACCTCCTGATGTGTCTGATGCGTGGCAAACATAAACGGTATCAGTAACTTCTTGTGTATCAAGGGATGAATTGCTGTTGAGGTCTAAACCGGAAGAAACCTTAACGCCGCCGGCAGCGCAATTGCTGCCTGGCGCTTCGTCTACTGTCGAGATTAATGCACTCAGTCCATTGGCTCCGTTGTTACCATTCTCTCCATTACATACGGTATGGGTTTCACTAATTTCGCTAGCGTCCAGTACTCGGTTTAGGTTGGTATCAATGCCCGTGTCTATTTGGACTCCGCCGGTTGCACATATGTTGCCTGGCCCGATGGTACGCTCATTCACGACAACACCTGGCGCTCCGTCTTGATTTCCGTCAGGTTTATCGTCATCGGGTGTTGAGGTAGTAGAACCCCCTCCACATGCGGCTAGGGTCATGCAAAATACAGCGATGAGCGAATGCTTACAGAACTCCCCTGATCGTTCCATGATTGGATCCTTTTCTGATTCTAGTGACAGCGAATACTTCAGACCTCTATGGCAATAGGGGTCTGTGTTCAAAGAGGCTTTGCCGATATGTTAGCGGGATGCTTCTCGATACACAATTACACGATGTTTCTCTTGTTCGTTCTAGAATGCCTTGGTGTTCATCCTTGCTATGTCTTGGTTACCGGCAACACATACTGCGACCCGCCGGGCGCCTTCGTGAAATCGGTTAGCTCGGTGAAATATTCATAGTCATTGCCCTCAGCACGATAATAAGGCGCAGAAGGAAGCCAATAACCGTAGATGATATCCATGGTTTTGTTGACGGTATCGGCTTCGACAATATCGATATCAAACACGGCGACCGTCTGTGCCGGGATCGAATGGGATGTCATGCCCGGTGGCAGTTTGAAATCCTCCGGTACTGCGACGGCAGTGAGATAGGTGACGTCGGTTTCTGTATAGGTACCTGATGGGCTTAGCGTTAAACCATAAAACGTATCGGCTTGGGTTACAGGTAGCTGAGGGCAGTGCTGGAGCAATTGCCACCAGGCCGGTTCGAGTAAGTGGCAGTACGCGGCATTACTGAGAAAAGGCGAAGGGATCTGTGTTGCGATGCCCGCTAAGTGGCGAGCGGGGCGCTGTTCGATGGTTGGCTCCAGTTGCATATCGTGCCATCGGTGGCTTAACAGCTCTGGGATGAGCTGTGGTTTTTGTTGCAGGCTGGCGCGGTCGCTGTTGGCGCGAAATTGTTTGGGCGTTTGACCAAAGTGGGATTTGAAGGCTCGGGTGAGGGCTTCATGGGAGTGAAAGCCAACATCCAGCGCGATTTCTAGGATGCCTGCCGGTGTTTCACGCAGTAACAGCGCTGCTTGCGTTAGGCGGCGGCCACGAATGTAATTGCCCAGCGTATCACCGGTGAGGCTTTTAAACAGACGCTGAAAATGCCACGGCGAAATGTGCAGTTCTTTTGCTAGCGGCAGCGCCTGAATATCGCCATCGAGGTGATTTTCGATCCGATCGATAATGGTCTGGAGTTCGCGATACTGTCGTGGGTTTGCGGGTTTCATGCTGATGGTGGATATCCGTGTCGAGTGCCAATGCCGTCAGTGCAATAGCGCACAAATGATCAAGTTTCCCTGCGATTGGCTCGCTATGCTCTTTTCAAAGCTTACCGGAGACGAATCATGCGTGCAGCAGTGTTTTACCATTATGGTGATGAAAATTGTGTGACAGTAACAACCTTGAAGAAACCCAAACCGGCCGCCAACGATGTGTTGGTGAAGGTGATGGCAACCACAGTTACGTCTGGAGATTGGCGCATGCGTCGAGCCGACCCTTGGGCGGTGCGATTGTTTGCTGGGTTATTCAAGCCGCGTCAGCCTGTTTTAGGCACAGAGTTCAGTGGGGTTGTTGAGGCCGTGGGGGCCGATGTAACCGGGCTGAACGTTGGTGATCGCGTATTTGGCAGTAAGGGTATGAAAATGGGCGCACATGCCCAATACGTTAGCCTAGCTGCCGATGGCTGCCTAGTGAAACTGCCAGATAACCTAACCTATGAACAAGGTGCGGGAGTGATCTTTGGTGGTGCCACCGCGTTGACATTTTTACGACCGTATCTTGAAAGTCGCCCTGCACAGCGATTGTTAGTGATCGGTGGCTCTGGTGCGGTTGGTACCTATGCAGTTCAGCTAGGGCGTATGTGGGGTGCTCACGTAACGGCAGTGTGCAGCGCTCGAAATCATGATTTAGTGCGATCATTGGGGGCAGAGCAGGTTGTTGATTATGAAAAACAACCACTGCCAGATCCAGGTAACCCTTTTGACATTGTGATTGATACTGTCGGCAAAAGCAGTTTCTCCAAATGTCGGGAATTGTTAACCGACAGCGGAGTTTATTTGTCGGTTTCGGGCGGTTTGCGTGAGTGGGGGCAAATGCTATTGAGTCATTGCCCGTTGTCATCCGGCCCGCGCGTTGTTTGCCGGATCGTGGATGAAAATGCCAACGATGCTAAATGGTTAGCTGACTATCTGGAACGCGGGGATCTAACGCCGGTGATTGGGAAAACACTGGCGCTGGAAGAAATTCAGAAGGCACATGTTATTGCTGAATCCGGACACAAAGTCGGCAACCTGGTGGTCAATTTATGGGAGACATGAATCCGCTTATACACACGTTTTGAAGGTTTAGAAACGGCCAAAGCAGCCCCCTGCCTGTCTTTTTGGCGTTATTTTACGGCTTCATGTCTATGTTGTGGTGCAATTTGTATTGGCCGGGTTTTAGCCTTCAGGTATGGCGTTCAAGTCTATCACCAGACAGCATGAGTAATACTTATAACTGCTGTTAGTCCTTGTTGTTGTTGTTGTTGTTGTTGTTGTTGTTGTTGTTGTTGTTGTTGTTGCCCGATGCTTGGCCGGCAAGGAACACACAAAACGGCACGCAGTAGGTCAGCAGCGCAGGGATCCAGCGAATACTGGCATCGCCAAACAAGGCGTCAGACTGATTGATCAGCAACAACACGGTGCCAACAAATGCTGCGACTCGCAGGGCTTTGAATAGCACCTGCGGCCGCAATGAGCCCGTTAATTGAGCGATCATTGATTAACCGCCTTTGGCGACGTTTGCTGAACCAGCTGAAGTTGTTTGGCGGCATCTTGCAGGGCGGTGCGTAAACCTTCTTCGATCACCGGGTGATAGAAAGGCATTTTTAACATCTGCTCAATGGTCGTGTTTTGCTGGTGTGACCATGCAAGCAGATGCGCCAGGTGTTCGGCAGCTGGGCCAAAAATTTCTGCGCGCAGAAAACGACCATCGGCAGCATTGGCGTATACCTTCAGCATGCCTCGGTTCTTGCCCATTACGCGACTTCTGCCTTGACTATCAAACAGCACTTTACCCTCAACATAGTGATGTGCTTCGACATCTGAGAGTGGTAAGCCAACACCGGCGATTTGCGGGTCTGAGAAAACCACCGCGAGCGGTGAGCGGCGTTCAGCTGGCGTTATATTCGGGTATTGGCCTGCATTGTTGCCAGCAATCTTGCCTTCATCGGCGGCTTCATGCAGTAGTGGTAAATCGGCATTGGCGTCGCCAGCAATAAAGATATGATCCGGCGTGGCTTGCTGTGTATGTGGGTCGTAGAGTGGTACGCCCTTGGCATCGACAACAATGCTGGTGTTCTCCAACCCTAGGCGGTCTGTATTGGGTCGACGTCCGGTTGCGGCGAGAATGTAGTCGAAGGTTTCTGTAACGGTTTCACCATTGGTGTGCTCGAAAGTCACGGCAACGCCAGCATCTTGTTTTTCAACGGCAGACACCTTGGCTTGGGTATCGAGATAGAATTCATCGTTGAAGGCTTTAACGGCGTAGTCACGGATTTCTTTATCCTGAAGGCCACCGAGTGAGCCGCTACGGCCGAAGACTTTGACACGCACGCCAAGACGATGCAATGCCTGACCGAGTTCCAAGCCGATTACGCCTGGGCCAAATACGGCAACGCTTTCGGGGAGATCGGGCAATTCAAATATTTCGTCGTTGGTGAGCAGTAAATCTGCGGCACCGGCCAACAACGCTGGGTAGTGCGGGCGTGAACCCGTGGCAATAACGATGCGTTTAGCTTCAACCGTGTAGGCATCGTCAACTTGCAGGGTGTTGTCGTCGATAAAACGCGCAAAGCCGCGAATTTTATCGTTGGCATCCCAGGCTTCAACGGTTTCTTCAACAAACCCAACAAATCGATCGCGCTCACGCTGCACACGCTGCATCACCGCGGGGCCATCGATATCGATGCCTCGGCTATGTATGCCGAATAAAGCGGTGTGCTGGCTGTGATGGGCAGCATCGGCTGCGGCAATCAAGAGTTTGCTTGGCATGCAGCCAACCCGTGCGCAAGTGGTTCCGTAAGCTGCACCTTCGATCAAGATGACATTATTGGTGTGCTTTTTGGCTGTGCGGTACGCCGACATACCTGCAGTGCCTGTGCCAATGATGGCGACGTCGGTAGTGAGATGTTTCATGATCCGTGTTCCTTATTCTCAACGTTCACCCAGAAGGTGATGTGATGATGCGAGCAGCCGTTGAATCAGGCTGCTGCGCGACTGACATCACGCAGGTAGTCAATAATGTCTCGAGATTCGTACAGCCATTCAACGCGGCCGTTGTCGTGCTCGATGCGCAGGCATGGGACTTGTGCGCGACCTCCACCTTTGACCAACTGTTGACGATGAGGTCGATGGCGTTGGATGTCTCTTTGTTCAACATTCAGTTTAAAGTGTTTCAGTGCCTGACGTGTCATCGCACAGAATGGGCAGGCATTGTAGTGATACAGAGCGAGGTTTTCAGTGGTGGGCATGTTATCTCTCCGTTTAGGGGGTCGATGTCGTCTGTTGATGTATTTTTTCGACATAGTGTGTCGATGAGATTCATTATGGTGATTTTTGCCGGACAAAATATGCTGATATGTCGCTGTTTTTTGTCTTTTTGACGGGTTAAGCTGGGTGTCAGTTCCTTTTTGTTGGCAACAGTGATGGATGCATTAACCGATGTCTTGAAGGCAATTCGCCTCAACGCCAGTACCTATTTTTGTTCGGATTTCCGGTCGCCTTGGGGCATGGATGTCGGCGGCGGCGCTGGTATGTTTCATGTGGTGGTGGAAGGCACATGCTGGCTGTTGCTCGATGGTGAGAGCACGCCAAGACAGCTGGTTGCTGGCGATATTGTGGCGTTTCCAACCGGTGGGGAACATTGGATGGGGGATAGCGCCGATGTTGCAGCGCGCCCGCATCTTGCTGGCGATAAAGTGGTAGAGGGTATTCTGTCGGGCCAGCATCCGTTTCCGGTGGCAGAATCTGCGGCTGAATCCGATATGACCTTGATGTGCGGTTCATTCACCTTTGATTCGTCTATTAGCCATCCGCTCATTCGTGATTTGCCCTGTTTTATTCAGTTGAGCACACGCGAGTCCAAACTGGGCTGGTTGGATAACATCGTGCAGGTAATGGCGCGTGAATCCCGTTCACCATCGCCCGGTTCTGAAGTGGTGATTGATCGTTTGTCAGAAATTCTGTTTATCGAGCTGTTGCGTCAGGATATGCAATCGCAATCGGCTGACCGCGGGTATTTGTCTGCGTTGAATGACCGAGTGATTGGGCATGCATTAAACGTGATTCATGATGATGCGATGTCGGTCAAAGGGGTGGAAGCACTTGCTACGGAGGTCGGGTTGTCGCGCAGTGCGTTTACCGACCGTTTTACCCAGCTGGTTGGGCAGAGCCCGAAACAATATTTAACCGATTGGCGTATGCATCAGGCTAAAGCCGCACTGCAAGGATCGGAAGAATCTATGCTGGAGATTGCCGAACAAGCCGGTTTCTCATCCGAGGCGGCATTCAGTAAAGCCTTCAAAAAATTCTTTCATGAAACGCCGGGGGCGATTCGTCGAGCATTTGCGCGTCAGCGAAAATCCGGCTGAGAGATTCCTCGCCTCAAGTGAGGGGAATCAGTAACTCGGTTTGCAGTTGGTCTTTCTCGGTTATTTTAGGGTCGTTTAAATACAGTTCGATAGACTCCGGCGCTAGAGCAAGGTTGTTATCGTGCGCCCAAACGGCCATGCGCTTATAAGTGTCGCCGACTTCTTGATACGGGCCAACATGCACTGCTCGCACATAACGGCGATTGGCTAGGATCTCTGAATGGATATCGTCGACATGGGGTATCGGCGCTGATATTGGCATGCCCATTCTGAAGTGTGAGGGTTTCGAAAAAACCTGAATCAAGGTCGATAAAAAACCGCGTTTAGCCTCTGCTGACCAGTCGATCTCCAAAAACCGTGCATAAGGGGCGAGAGTGCAATCGACGCCTGCTTGCTCGGTCACATCCGACAACACCTCAAAACCTTCACGCATGGTCGCGGGCATCTTCCACATAGCGGTGTTGACGTCGATCTCGATCACCGGGCCAAGTTCTTTTTCAACAACGTCGATAGGGGTTGCCATAAGTCGCGCTCCTGTCCATAGCCATGCAGAGTGTCAGACTATACGTTGTGTATGACAGGTTTTGTCGACATTTATTGATTGAGACAAGTTCGAGAACTGAAAATAATCGGATTGTTAATAGTGGTTGCGAACGAGGTCTCAATTCTACTGCTCAGCGATTGTAACAACGGTTTTAACTGCATCAGGGCACTAGCCGATCAATGCCCACATCAGTAACAGCGTTAAAACGACAAGCACGTGCACACTGCCGGTGAAGAAACGTGCCCTTATCGGAATCGCCAGAGTCTTCTTCAGCGCCTGTTTTTTGTAGGGGTGTAGTGCTTCAAATTTCGGCCACAAGGCCATTTCAACCAAGTCGCGACAGCTGCGATAACGAACAATGGCGACAGCATCCCACGTCTCGCTACCGCGAGGCAAACCCCAATATTCAATGGCCTTGCCGATGACTTTAGACATCAATACCGGGTGGCCGGCGTGCTTCAATAATTGTTGCATAAAGGGTTTGGAGTAGCTTTCCAAAGCTTGGATAGACTCACGTTTAGGCTCGTTAAAGGCCAACAGATTGACCATCAAAAAGCCTTTGCCGGTATCGTTTTTCAGCAGGGTTGGAATAACCGACGTTAGATGATCATGGGTGCTGTCGGCTTCCGGGCTCATTGCTTGCAGTTGCTGCAGGATAGCGTCAACTTCATTGGGCAGGATGCGTCGGTTTCTTCGGGTAAGGGGGCTGTAGCCTTCATACCAAGCGAAGAAAACCACGTACAGAATAATGAAGGCGAGACCGGTCATGATGTGTCCTTGCAGGAATCTGAATGGTCTCTATAGCGTGGCATCGGTTTGATTTTCTCTCAACCGATACAATCACGCCGAGTTGCAATAAAACAATCTCATTGCGGCTATGCGGGCAAGTACCTTGGGCATTGATCAGGTAGTACGGTGCGAATGGATACTCGCGTTAGTCGCTGCGATGATGTTGTAACGACTAACGCGGGGCAATGTGTGTTTGTCGGTTAGTGCTGAACTGTGTTGCGGCTCTGAGGTGCAGCAAATTGTGCTTCCAGAATGTTTAAGCCGGCGTCGGGTTCAGCGACCCATTGCGCTAAACATTTTGGTTTTTCGACACATGGATCAGTAAGCGTGTGCAGGAAGGCGACCAGCTGCTTGACCTGTTTATTGGATAGATCCACGTTCTTCAGTGGTGTATTGCCGTTTTCTTGTCGCCGCTTTACAACCGACAATGCTTTGCGCGTATTGGCTTCGGCATTTGTGTTTTGTAGCCCGGGCTGGCTTAGGTTAGTAAGGGTGAAATCATAGTTGTTGACGGCTTCTTCAACATTCAAATGGTGGCGGACAACGTCTTCTAATGTTTCATAGCCACCGGCATGGCTGTAGGGGTAAGTGGCAGACACATTCAGCAGTTGTGGGGTGCGGAAGCTGTATTTGTCTTTGATCTTGCCGGTCTCCCGCATGCGGCCAAAATCATCGGAGCCGGTGACACCATCATCTTTGCCCCGGCCAATTTGGGGCATAGCCAATGCATGAAAGGCTTCGTCTGAGAAGTTCTCACCATTGTGGCAGGCTGCGCAACCTGCACCGCCTTGTTTAACTTCTTGGAAAAACAGTGTTGCGCCGGCTTTTTCTTGTCGATTGATGGCGTGATTGTCGCCTTCCATAAAGGCTTGCCAAGGAGAATCTGTGAGCCATTGGGAGGCTTCATACTGTGCAATGGATTCAGCAATGCGGCTGAAGGTGATAACGGCTTCGTCACCGTAAACCCGATCAAACTCGACCTGCCACTGCGGGTTTGCCGACACACGTTGGGCCAATGCATCGCGAATCTCGTCATTGGATTTACCCTCAAAGGCCGATGAGGCCATTTCTTCTGGCGAAGTAACCGGGAATAAAGCCTGGCCATGAATCAGGTTCGGCGCCTGCGGGTCGGCAACACCAAAGGGGGTGTCTGGGGTGCGGACACCGCCATCAGGCAGTGCTTCGACGCGGCCATCTAAGAACATCACTTGCTGCCACAATGCCGCATTAAAGGTTGTTGGGGCAACGCGCGGTACGGTTGGGCCGCCATCGTAAAGCATGCCTGCGGCGCGGGCTCTGGTTGCGCTGTGAGTGCGCCCGGGGCCTAGTAAATCCGGAATAGTTGCTTGTGAGCCTATCGGCAGTGACAGGTGATCGCCGCCGCCGAGCAGTGGATGATGGCAGGAGACACAGGCGGTATCTTTGTCGCCACCCAAGTCTTTACTGAAAAACAGTTTTTTGCCGAGCTCGGCTTTCGGGGCTGTGGGTGGTGGAATCGGTTCAGTACGCGGTTGTTGGGAAACACCTGTGCCGTAGTATTTGGCCAGGTTGCGTAATTCGACATCATTAATGGATTCAGCGCGAATATTCTCGGCGCCGGCGAGCACAAGGCCAAAGCAGGTCAGTGCCAATATTTGGCGGTTTCGCATAGTGTATTCCTTCACGTGCGGTGTGTCCGGTGATAATGCGCCGGAGTATACGGCTGGTATTTTGTGCACGGCAAGGGGATGGATAGGGATAAAATGCCCACAGGTGGCATTTTGTGCATGGGCGTTTGTTACCCATAAAATGCGACTTTAGGGAACCTCTAAAAACGTCGGCGGCGCAGGGCTGACGAGGCAAAAATCGATGAAAAACGGGAGTTTATGTGCAATAAATGACCGACTTGAATTGAATTTTAACGATGCCAGCGCAAGCAAGATAGTTTTTAGAGGTTCCCTTTATGCATGTTTGAAGAGCGGGGGAGTATCAGGCGCAAGCGGTATGCCAGCGCCTGATGGGTTGGTTCCTGAGAGCTTCTGCAATCAAGCGTTACTGGAACTGCGCATCCAGCAAATTCAGCGCACTGTTGGTTGCCGGAATCCAACGGTTCATGCAGCTTTTATCTTGGACACAAGGGTCAGTTAACGTGTGCAGGAATGCCATCACTTGATCAACCTGTGCATTATTAAGTGCAACGTTTCTCAGTAGGCTGGTATCAGCGTTCTGACGCGCCTCGACGACAGCCATCGCCGCCATGGTGTTCGTTTCAGCGTGCTGCGACTGCATATCAGGCTGTGCCATGCTGGCCAGTGTGAAGTCGTAGCCTGCCAGTGCATCTTGCGGATTTAAATGGTGGCGAACCGTTGCTTCGAGGCTATCGTAGCTACCGACATGCCCGTATGGCCCGGTTTCTGATACGTTCAATAACGTTGGTGTGCGGAAGCGGTATTTGTCGTCCATCAGATTCGTTTCACGCATCCGACCGAAATCGTCAGCCTCGTTGTCGCCGTTACCTTTGCCACGGCCGATTTGAGGCATGGCTAATGCGTGGAATTTTTCATCGGTGAAGAAATCGCCACTGTGACAGCTCGCGCAGCCCGCACCACCTTGGCTGGGGTGCTTGAAGAACAACATTGCACCTTCTTTGGCTTGTTTGCTGATGGCGTTGTCGTTGCCTTCAACAAAGGCCTTCCAAGGGGTATCGACAAAGTGTTGGGATGCTTCGTAGTGGGCGATAGCATCGGCAACGTGGGTATAGGTAATGTTTGTATTGGCGCCAAATACGTTATCGAATTCGATTTGCCATTGCGGATTCTCTGCCAGGCGTTGTGCAAGTGAACTGCGGATATCTTCGTTGCTGTTGCCTTCAAACGCTGCTGCGGCCATTTCTTCCGGTGAGGTTACCGGGAAGCGTGCCTGTGCGTGCACCAAATTCGGGGCTAGGTTGTCTGCCTCGCCGAGGCCAACATCCGGCGTGCGGATGTCACCGTTAGCCAGTTTTTCTATACGACCGTCGTGAAAGATGGTGTCTTTCCAGAGAGCGAAGTTAAACGTCGTAGGAGCATTGCGCGGAACTGTTGGGCCACCGTCGTAATGCATACCAGCGGCATCGGCTTTGGTTTCGCTGTGTACTCGGCCTGGGCCTAACAGATCAGGAATGTTAGCGTGAACACCGATCGGCAGTGAAAGATCATCGCCGCCGCCAAGGTGAGGGTGGTGACAGGAGACACAGGCTGTGTCTTCATCGCCGCTAAGATCTTTGGAGAAGAATAACTTCATCCCCAGTTGTGCTTTGGCGTCAGTAATCTGTGGGGCCGGCTTGATTTGAATCTGGTCAGACGGGTCACCGTCCATACCTAACGTTGTAACCATAGTGCGCAAGGCGCGGTTATCAAAGTCACTGGTATCGTTGTCATCATTATCGCAGGCAGATAGCAGCAAGCTGGCGCACGTGGCCGCCAGAAGGTGGGAGTATTTCATGGTTGTTTACCCTGAGAGATGTCTCGTGTTTTTGTTTTAGTCCGTTAAATTGTCGAAAGACAAGTTGGTGAGGCGTCCCTGATCATACAAAAAAAACGTGTGTAGCGTCTCACTGCAAGAAATTATGCGTGAATTTTTATAAAAAATAAAACACTGCGATGTAGTTAACCTGTTACATGCTGTCGTGGGCTACTGTGTGCTGTCGGGCAAACATAAACCGGGCAATAAACGGCGTTTGATATAGCCGCGAAAATCGGCTTCGTGGCGTGGGGTGCCCGGCATTGCGATGAAGGATAGTGCGCTTCGAATCCAATGTTCGGAGATTTCTTCAGATTGTTCCATCAGTGTTGGGTTGGCTTCAAACGCTTCCGCAAAGGCGATCTGGCCAAACTCAGCAAAGGTGAAATCTTTCATGCCTACATCTTGTAAGAAGGTGCTGCCGGGGGCAAATATCTGCGCCAGAATCGGATTCTGGGCAAAGTTATCCACCACGTAGATAAAGCCGGTAATAAACTTTTCGGCGATATCCGTTTCGTGACGTGCAATATCGGCTACCTGTAAGCCAAAGGACAAACCTTCGCGCTGCAGGGCCGCGGCGAGAATATCGTTTTTGTTGCGAAAGTGTTTATAAACTGTGGGCCGGGCAATACCGGTTTTTTCGGCAATGCTGCGAATCGATATTTTGGCCATACCAGTGTCACGGATAGCGTCGAGGCAACCGTCAATCAGGCGATTTCGCATGATTTCTTCGCTGGTGGGGTAGTCACCCTGGTAATAGTGTTCCATGAAATAACCCTGTTCTTTGCCGCTATCGCCATTATATCGGGCGTGACAAAGAGCGCCATAAATAACAGTTAATAAAATAATGTTTGAATAAGGTAACACATTTTGAAATAGTGTTACCTGTTGTTGTGGCTATTAATTTCGAGAGGGGAATGCCGTTGAGGTATTCGACTCTCTTCGTTTGGAGGCGTTATGTTAATTGCAAAGATCATTCTTTTTATTAGTGGTGCGGTATGGCTGGGTTATGGCGGCTGGTTATTTGTCGACCCTAAGGGACTGGCTTATATGGGCTTTGGTCTCGATAACTGGAGTGCTGTTGTTGAAGTGCAGGCTATGTATGGCGCCGTTGAGTTTATGCTGGGTGTGTTCGCGATGATGGGCATCATCAACCCCAAGCGTTACATGCATTCGGCACTGGTAGTGTGGACATTTATTTTCGCAGGCTTGGTCGTTGGCCGTATTGTCGGTATCGCGCAATGGGGCGGTGACTGGTGGCTGACCTTTGGTGCAGAAGGCTTGCCAGCAGGTTATAACCCGGGCGCACTGTGGTTTTATGAGGTTCCTTCGCTGATTTTATGTCTGATTGCGTTGAAGCAAACCCATAAATTGCCAGAGCTTAACTGAGGACGCCGATCATGGGCGATCTGAAGCCTGAACTGAAAGTGCGTCATATCGACTTTCAGTTCCCGGATGATATTGAATTTCAATGGAATCCGGGTAACCCCTATTGGGGGAACTTTGTGAATTACGCGACCTTGATTGCGCCGGCGTTTGAGCGTTATTTTATTCGTGCCACGCGTGATGCAATGCCGGCGATTCGTGACCCACGTATAGCTAACGAAGCCGATCTATTTTGTAAACAAGAGGGGCAGCATTCCAAACATCATCTGGCGCATTTGAAGATGTTGGTGCAGAAATACCCTGGGCTTGATGATGTGCGCCGGCAAGTGGCAGAATCATACGAAAAGCTGTATCAGGAAGAATCCCAGTCATTCCACCTGGCCTATGCTGCGGTGATTGAACTGTGTTTTGGGCCGTTTGCGAGTTTCATCGTGGAGAATCGCGACAAGTTATTTATCGACAGCGATCCGCGGGTTGCTTCGTTTATCATGTGGCATATGGTTGAAGAGTTTGAGCATCGAAATTCAGCGATCGATATATTTAACCATGTGGTGGGTTCTTATTGGGTACGTTTACGGACGATCCCTCGTGTATTCCATCACCTGTTTCAGATTGACGCCATTTGCCGTCAGGGGCTGAAAGATCACGTACCTGCCGTTGCCGGCGAGGTGGGGCCATCAGAGTCGATACCGTTTCTAAAAGATATTCCTAAAACCAGCCTAGCCAGTTTGGTATATCACCTGTGTTGTACTTTTCTGCCGTACCATAACCCGAACAACATCAAACAGCCGGAATGGGTATCTCAGTGGTTTCGTGATGAAGCATCTGGCATGGATATGCGCGATTATTATCCGTCGGTAGCGCCCTAGCGCAGCATCAGATACGAACGCTGATACTCAGAGACAAAATATGAAAAATTTGAATAAAAAAACCGCACTGATTACGGGTGCGGGCAGTGGTATTGGTGAACAGATTGCTCTGGCTCTGGCTGCCAAGGGCTGCCATGTGGTCGTCACCGATATCAATATTGATAATGCTGAACGTGTTGCTGGCGACCTGCGCAGCCGCGGCACGGAAGCTATCGCATTGGCATTGGACGTTGCTGATTACGATGCATTTGAATCGGTTGCCGAGCAAGCCATCGCTTGGAAGGGGTGTGTTGATATTCTGGTAAACAACGCCGGTTTTATGATTGGTGGATCAGTCTCTGAGATTGATATGCCGATGTGGCACAAAATCACGGATGTGAATGTGTTTGGTGTGGTTAACGGTGTGAAAGCGTTTGAACAACACATGAAACGTCGCGGTGAAGGTCACATCGTTAATGTCGCCTCCCTGTTTGGTTTGCTGCATTTGCCCTATGTATCAACCTATGCCATGACAAAAGCAGCCGTGGTGGGTTTAACCAATGCCTTGCATGGCGAAATGGCCGCCTATGGTGTGGGTGTTACGCTGGTATGCCCCGGATCAGTGTCGACCAAATTGGTGGATAACGGCTCTTGGGCTGATTCCAAAGGCGGTAACTTTATTCCGGAAATGTTTGCCAAATACCATACCTCAGATGCGGTCGATATTGCGGCTCAAATCGTTAAGGGTATCGAAAAAAACAAGGCGCAGGTGATGGCGGGCAACGACGCCAAATTGATCAGCCGTTTGGTCCGCTGGGTGCCTGGGTTATTCCGCTGGAGCAGCCAGAAGTTAGGACGTGAGCTGGCTGATCAATAGGTGCATTGCGCAGGCGGAGCAGAGCTCCGCTGTGCGAGATCCCCTGCGTTATTTGCCTTCAGCGCTATTATTTCGCTGCGAGTAGCCAAACACACTCAACAACGGTTACCTCAGGTGCAAATTTGCCGTCGACGGTGCGGCTAAATACTTCGACACGTCGATGGGTATTGTCGTAGTAGGCTTCGAGCTCAGCCTCTGCGATGGCAAACGGCGGCCCCTGCATTTTTTGGGTGTCGTATCGATAGGCGACCAACAATTGCGGCGCACATTGGCTGATGGCCTTGATATGAGGTGCATAACGACTGCGCATCTCTTTGGGCAATGCGACTAATGCACCGCGGTCGTAGATTCCATCCACCTGACCGAGCTGCTCGGTACTTAGCGCTAAGATATCGCCCACCCAGACGGTGATATTATCCGCTTCGTAACACTTGTGTGTGCCGCTATCGCTGATGGTGGGTTTTTTACAGAGTTCGGTAAACAGTTGCTGCACGGCGGGTTCATTCAGTTCTGCCCCGACGACTGCATAACCGTTGTTGAGTAGCCAGTGGATATCCAGTGTTTTTCCGCACATGGGAACAAACACGCGATCGCCAGCGGTTAACCCCAAATGATGAAATGTATCGGTGAATACCGGGTTGGCGCTGGCTTCGTGCCAGCCGGTTTCTTTGCTTTCCCAGCGCTGATGCCAAAAATCTGCTTTCATACGATGCCTCGCTCAACCTGATCATATGGATGAATCAGGGCTTGTGGGTAGTGGTGGTTTGACGATAGCATGCCACTTAAAGTCGACTTTAAGTCAAGGTAATTTTTGAGGGTTATGATGGATATTGCTGATGTGGTGAAACAATCCGGGCTGCCAGCTTCTACCTTGCGATACTATGAATCCAAAGAGCTGATTCAGTCAACCGGCAGGCATGGTTTGCGCCGTCAGTATGATGCCTCTGTGTTGGATCATTTGGCCTTGATCACGTTAGGAACCAAAGCCGGTTTTTCGTTGCAGGAAATCGGAGACATGTTCCATCAAACTGGCCCTGATATTGATCGTGACAAACTGAGTGCCAAAGCCGATGAATTGGATCAACAAATCAAAAAACTGACCGCCATGCGTAATGGTCTGCGTCATGCGGCGAAGTGTGATGCGCCGAGTCATATGCAGTGTCCGAATTTTTTGCGGATGTTAAATGTGGCCAACAAAAACACTCAACGCACCGCCAATAAACTGAAACCTGAATAGACGGATGGTTTGCATCGTTAATGTGCCTTTGAATGAAGTGGCAGGCACCAATACGGTACGGAGTGATCGCTGGAGTTTACGCTGATCTAAACGGGTAAAGACGGTGACTACGCAATCAACGCGTATTTCACCGTCTCTTACAACATCCGCAGAGGTTGATGACTGGGTGTTAAGCAGGATTCACGGGGCTGTTTGAGCCGCCTCTGCCCGCTCGATGTAATCTTGATAGGCAGGTAAGGCCACAGCGGCAAGAATGCCAAACACCGGTACAAAAACAAAGGCAACGATAATGGCCCCCATACCGCGAGGGTTTGGAGGCGGAGGGCTACCGTAGTTATTTGACGATGGCGCGCCAGATGCGAGCATTAACACCAATGCGAGAATGCTGTTTACGATCGGAATCAGCATCAGAAACATGTAGGCGCCGGTGGCATTTATGTCATTGAGGCGGCGAATACCGAGTTTAATGGTGATAATAATCATTGGGATCATCAGGGCCACGATGGAGCCACCAATGATGATTTCAGACGAATCCGGCAAGATAAACGCGCCCAATGCAATGATAACGGCCAGCGCTACATAAAAGATCAGCATCACTAATAGGGAATAGCCGAGGTATCGGAGTCGACCAATACGGCCCTTGCCGAAAACACCGGTATCACAATATTTGCCCGCTATCGGGCCGGGATCAAGGCCTGTAGGGGCTTGGTAGGGGTTAAGCGTATCCATGCTTGTCATATATAACTCCTTGTTTTAAGCACGACGATTGTCGGTTATAGCGCCCCTTCGCTCAACTCTTTTCTGAGTTTGCCCTGTGATGTTTGGTTCGCTGACTGAAAACAGGTATTTTAACGCCGCGTTGGCAACTGACTGATTGCAAAAGATTAAGTAGTAAGTTGATGCGTGTCAGGTACAGTAAGCCCTTTATATTAGAGAATATGAAATTAGCTTTTTTATAGCTAATTCGTTCACAAGTTTTACCTCGAGAGACGTTGCAATGAGTAGTTGGGATCACGAAGTTGATGTTTTGGTCGTCGGTTCCGGCAATGGCGCCATGACGGCTGCGATTGCTGCCAAAGATTTGGCTGATGCCGATGTGTTGGTTATTGAAAAAGCCGATAAGTTTGGCGGCACCAGTGCGTTGTCCGGCGGGGGTGTTTGGGTGCCCAATAACCGCTATGCCAAAGAAGCCGGCATGGTCGATAGTTTTGATGATGCATTTACTTATCTGAAGCACACTATTCCTGAAGATGTGGCGCGGGAGGATATGATTGAAGCCTACCTGAAAGCCGCCCCGGAGATGGTCGATTTTCTGCATAACAATACACATATGCGGTATGTATCACTGGAGAAGTACCCGGATTACTACTCAAACTTGCCTGGCGCCAAAAATGGCCATCGTTCGATNGAGCCTGAGTCTGTTATGTTGACGGACTTGGGAGATGACATAGGGGACTTCAATGATGGAGGCACTATGTACATGTTCTATAAATTTGCCATCACGCAAGTTGAAGCACAAGTAATGATCGGCCGTTTGAAAGGCTGGCTGAAAATTATGGGGCGCATGGTGTGGGAATACTACACAGATTTTCCGTGGTTGCTGAAGCGTAAGGGCTTTTCACGCAAAACCACCGGTGGCGGCGCCGGTATCGTACGATTATTTTTGTCGATGCGCGATCGAGGTATTCCATTGTGGTTGAAATCGCCGATGAAAGAGCTGGTGGTTGAAGACGGAAAAGTCGTAGGTGTTGTTATCGAAAAAGACGGCAAGCCCATGCGCATTCGTGCTAAGCGAGGCGTTATTTTGGCCGCTGGTGGTTTTGAAATGAATCAGCAAATGCGTGAGCAGTATCTGCCGAAGCCAACCAATACACAATGGAGCGCCGGCTGCAAAACCAACACGGGTGATGCAATTCAGGCGGCCGAGAAGGTGGGGGCTAAGCTGGGGTTGATGGGCAACGCTTGGTGGTGCACAACCAAAGTATTGCCAGATCGACCGTATCCGTTTCTGAGTATTATCAACAAGTCACTACCGGGCAGTATTGTGGTGAATAGCAGCGGTGCTCGGTTTTCTAACGAATCGCAGAATTACATGGCGTTTTTGCAGGAAACCTTTGCGAAACACACTGACGAAAAGCCTTGTGTGCCTATGTATATGGTGTTCGATGAGGATTTTCGCAAACAACGCAATGTATGGCCTGCGGTGATGCCAAAGTCCATGTTACCCAATGAGTATTTCAGCAGCGGATTTATGGGGCAGGGCAAAACCATCGAAGAGCTGGCGAATAACCTCGGCATTGATGCTAAGGGCTTGCAGCAGACAGTATCTCGATTCAATGAATTTGCTGAAACCGGTAAAGATCTGGATTTTCAGCGTGGCGATGCTGCCTATGATCGCTACTATGGCGATCCGGAAAACACCCCGAATCCGTGTTTGGCAAAAATTGTAAAACCACCGTTTCATGCGATTCGGTTGGACGCCGGTGACTTCGGTACCCAAGGTGGCATGATGACTAATGTGAATGGTCAGGTGTGTGACGAGGAGGGTAACCCCATCGCCGGGCTATATGCGAGCGGTAACTGCACGGCTGCGGTTTTGCCGACGTATCCCGGGCCCGGATCAACACTAGGGCCAGCAATGACGTTTGGCTATGTGGCGGCTCGGCATATTGCTAACACAACGACGAAGTAACCGTCGATTCATCAGGAGGCGCACCTTTGGCAGGTGCGCTAACATTGCGTTAGCGCAGACAGTTGTGCCTGAATGTTTGGTTTCAGGCTTGCTTGTGCAACTGTTCAGCGCGTGTTTTCAAACCACTCGCTTCACCGTTTAATCCGTTTTTCATAAACTTTCCAAAAAACAGGCTAGCTAAGCCGCTACCACTACCGGTAACGTTAAGTTCAACACGATAAACACACTGGATATCTGTAACGGGTTCAATGGTGCGTTTACGTTCGCCCTTAGCAAACAGGGTAAACCACCCAAGGTCACACCAATGAAATACGTATGGGCGATCTGCGGTTAACATGCGATGACGGAATTTTGGGCGTCGATTGCCCATTACCGAATCAACCACCAGATCGGCACCGGGTTCTGGCTTGCCTTCTACACGTTCGATCCACGGATTCCATTCGGCGTAGTTTGGAAAATCCGCGATCACATCAAACACGGTCTCCGCGGGGGCGTCGATTGTGCGTTCTTCGATGTAGTGTAGAGGCATATAGGCTCCGTTAGTATCAGGCGGCGCTCAGCGCCGAGATGAATTGTGAGGGCTCAGGACGGATACGGTAGTCATCGGTTTGATCAAGGTAGATGACCTTGCCGTTTTCGTCGGTAATGATCACGGTAGGGAAGGCCGTATCTGCGTCATAACCGGGTAAACCAAAAGGAACACCACTTGAGTGATCCAAGCCAAGCGCTTTCGCGCCGGCGTTATCGGTATCGACCAGAAAGCCTAAGGGTGCATCAAATCGTTTAGCGAGATCCTGGCTGTGTTTCTGCGACTGAGAACTGATGAAAAACACATCAGTGCCAAGGTCTGCCAGTTGTTTGTATTGCGCACTGATTTCATCAACTTGAGCAACACACAGTGGGCACCAGTTACCACGAATAAAGATCCACAGGCGTTTGTTGCCGGTATCGGTGGTGCTGATCTGGCGTCCGTTGATATCAGTAAAGGTATGCTCAGGCATGAGTTTGCCTTTTTCCACTTGGGTATTAGAGCGATCCAATGGGGTATACCAAAAGTTGTAGAGCATTGTGCCGATTAGGCCCGGAATAGCTGCCATGGCGAAGGTCGTGAGGTTGAAATCGACCAATGTCAGCACCGTACCGGTGACAGCACCACCGATTTGCACAAATAAAATCGGATGGGTACGTGCCACATTGGCGACACCTAGGTAGCCAAAAAACGCAGCCATGGGGGTTGTTGCCAAAAAGACACCTAACCAACGTAACTGGAAGCTCTCAAATGCCATTTGATAAATAGCATATGCAGAGCAGCCGATCAGCACCAGCAGCAAGGGAATGGGAAAGAAACGTTTAACCTGATTCATGATATTTGCTCTTATTGTCGGGCTGCTGATGTTTGCTACCGACCTTCGTCATAGTAACGAAGACAGATCGCCAACGGTTAGCAGATTTCTGCCCTTGGCTGTTGCATCAATGCAACACAGTGGCTTGAATAGTTTTTTGTCGCAACTCGTCATTATTCGTTAGTGACACTTGGGTGCAAGAGTACTGCAATGATTGTTATCAATTTATGATGATTAGCAACACTCTAACTCGTATGCTCAAGCGCTAATTGTGCCCTTACTCGGAGAAATACGTGGCATTAATGAAAGATAAACTGGCAGAGCGTGAAATCGGATTAATTGCCGGGCTATTGAAACAGGCATGGCCTGCCTTTAATACTGATGGTTTTATTCGAATAGCCGAAGACGAGCTTGATCAGCGAGAGTTGAAAGACCGCGTTCGACACATCATTGCTGCCATGCAATATCACTTGCCTGACGACTTCGTCGAGACCGCAGAAATTCTTCAGCGTTTGCCAGCGTTATGGCCACATAGCCTAGATAATGAGGCGGCAAGCTTTAGCGAATTTGCAGGTTGGCCTTTGGTGGATTTTGTCGCTGTTGCCGGAATCGATCAGCCGGACATTGCCTTGCCCTTATTGGGGGAACTCACGGGATTGTTTTCGGCAGAGTTCGCGATACGCTCTTTTATCGCCGCTGATTGGCCGCTAACACTCTCGTTTTTACAACAGTGGCAGCAGTCGGATAATCACCATCAACGTCGCTTGGTCTCTGAAGGAACGCGTCCGCGTTTGCCGTGGGGCGAGCGCTTGCCTGTGTTTATTGATGATCCCACGCCCGTTTTAGGGTTGTTGGAATCCATGGTTGATGACAGCAGCGAAACCGTACGCCGATCAGTGGCGAATAACCTCAATGATATCGGTAAAGATCACCCATATCGTGTTACCGAATTTCTCAAACCGTTTAGCGATGTTCACGACAGTAGCACTGAAAAAAGTATCGGTAAACAGCGGCAGCGACTCGTGCGTCATGCGTTACGCTCTCTGATTAAAGCCGGAGACACCAACGCATTGGCCCTGATAGGTGTTCGCGCGGATGCATCGGTGCAGTTATCTGGCTTCAATGGTTCGGAATCCGTCTATTTAGGCGACGCACTAGCGTTTGATTTTCAACTGGAGTCCACCGCTGAAGAGGACCAAATGCTGGTTATCGATTTTGCGATTCATTTTGTTAAAGCCAACGGCGCAACATCCGCTAAGGTGTTCAAACTGAAGACCCTCGAGCTGGCGGCAGGGAAGACGCTCTCGGTGAAGAAAAAGCACTCGCTGAAGCCCATCACCACGCGCGTTTACTATCCGGGGTTACATCAGTTGGAAATATTCATTAACGGAAAAAGTTATATGCAACACGCATTTGATCTGGTGATCTAAGCTTCACAGCCACACCAAAAGGAGTGCAATGATGAGTGCAACAAACAAGCAGGTGGCTACCTCTTCGCTGGCAGATCAAAGCTTGGCAAGCCTGATGGCGATATTTGATAGCCGAGATGTTGTTTTGGGCGATGATGCATTGCCTTATGCGGTGGATGAATCCAGAGCATTAGTGCCGCAGCCGTCGGCGGTGGTGTTCCCTCGCACCCACGAGCAGGTTGTTGATTTGATGCATTGGGCGCGATCAAACAAAGTGCCGCTGGTACCTAGCGGTGGCCGTACTGGATTAAGCGGCGGTGCTTGTGCGGGAGCTAATGAAGTCGTTGTGTCGATGGAAAAAATGAATCGAATTTTGGATTTTGATCCAATTTCCGGGTTAGTTCGGGTGGAGGCCGGGGTTGTATTAGAGACCTTGCAAGAATATTGCACCGAGCGTGGATGGTATTACCCTGTCGATTACGCGTCCAAGGGCAGTGCCCAGATGGGCGGAGCTGTGGCGACCAATGCCGGTGGCATTCGGGTATTGAAGTTTGGTATGACGCGCGATTGGGTTGCCGGTATAAAAGCCGTTGATGGTGCCGGTGAGACGCTCGATATTGATCGCTGCTTGGTAAAAGATAATTCTGGTTACAGTGTGAAAGATCTGTTGGTGGGGTCTGAAGGTACGTTGGCAATCGTTACTGAAATTACCTTCCGATTGACGCGCCCGTTGGAGCATCAACATACGTTGTTAGTGGGGATCCACGATCTGGATCATATGGTTGATGTGTTTGGTAAAGCACGTGATTTGGCACAGATGAACGCAGCAGAGTTTTTCAGTGAATCTGCGGTGCGAGTAGTAACGGAATTACATGGATTAAAGTCGCCGTTCCACGAGCATTATCCATTTTATCTGTTGTTGGAATACGATGAAGCGGGCCTTGATATTGATACCTTGGCGGAAGTGTTTGATGGCCTTGATGTGATTGTTAGTCGTAACGAAAAACAGAAAGAATATATCTGGTCTCTACGTGAGTGGATTTCGTCGTCAATAAATGCACAAAAACCCTATAAAAATGATGTCGCGTGCCGTATCTCGCATATCAAGGAATGGTTGCACGATCTAGAGTCAGGGTTAAACGCCGTGAATCCGGCCGTTAACTTTATCTGGTTTGGTCATCTGGGAGATGGCAACGTGCATATCAATGTACTGCCCTCGCCTGATATGGCGCGTGTTGCATTTGACGTATTGCATGAGCGGTTTGATCAAGTCATTACCGAAATTGCCAGTCAGTACCATGCCACCATCAGCGCAGAGCATGGTGTTGGTGTTCTGAAAAAGGACATGCTGCCGGGGATGTTGAGCGATGCTGAGATGACAATTTATCGAAAAATTAAGCGTGTTTTCGATCCGGATGGCATTTTAAACCCTGGTAAGTTGTTTGACAGCTAATGGCCTGTCAAACATCGGTTGCCAGTGCCGATGACGTTTGTTGATGGCGGTGGGTTTTTTCGTGCATGTGCAATAACATGCCTTCGCGTAGGGCGGTTTTACTAAAAATAATGCGTTTGATTGTCAATGTATCCATGATGGCTAACAAAATTGCTAGGCCGGGTAATAGCAGGTCTCGTCGGTTTTCTTTTACACCGGGTAGGTCGATATCATCGGTATGCGACAGCTTCATTAGTGTTTTTTGTAAAGATTTTAACGCGTTACGGTCGATATGTTTTTTGCTGAAGCCGTTCTCCACACATACATTTTTAAGTAATTTGGCTGTGCCAGACGATGCATACACCGTATCGAAATCACCGGTTATTTCTTCAAGGTGTTCTTGTAATAGGGCTTTTGCGGCTTTCTTGGTCGATTGCCATGCCTTGTCGGTGATCGCACCATTGGCAAAGTGTTTTTCCCGCAAGGTGACGCAGCCTAAGGTTAAAGAAATAGCCTTGTGTAATTTGTTCTGTCTGCCAAAAGCAAATTCTGTGCTGCCACCGCCGATATCAATGACTAGGCGTTTTTCGTCGTTGTCGGGCAATGCATGGCTGACACCTTTGTAGATCCATCGCGCCTCGGTCTGGCCATCGATAATCTCAACGGGCATGCCGAGTTTTTCAGCTTCCACCAAAAAATAGTGGGCATTGTTGGCTTTGCGCAGGGCTTGTGTGCCGCAGACTTTAATCTGGCAATGTGGGTATTGGCGGATGTGTTCCGAGAATTCTTGCAGGCAATCTAAACCGCGTTGCATGGCTTCATCGCTGATGCTGCCAGTATTCACAACGCTAGCCCCCAAGCGCACCTTGGTGCTGTAGCGCTCGATGATAGTGATCTTGTTGTTAGACACTTGCCCAATTAACAAGTGAAAGCTGTTAGACCCTAGATCAAGGGCAGCGTAGTAATCCTTTGGGGTAGATTCAGACACGATATTTTTTGGGTACATCTTTGATAGTTATGGTTTTTCCTAAAATCATAAACCAAAGTTGTAGCCAAATCATGAGTAAATTGGCTTTGTATTCCTGATTAGACGCGATTTCGATCAGCGGTGGTAATCCACTGCCTGTATCTCAACATGATGTTCGCCAGCATTAAGGTTAAGTTGAACGCTGGTTGTGTTGTCTAACACAGTCATTGACTCACTGACATCCTGGTCGCCGGCGAGTGAATTCAGATAGATGCCTTCAAGTGCACGAAAAGGCTGCCCGGCACTGTAGTAGAAGTGAAATTTGATATCGGCTGAGCCGTTGTTTTTGAGTTGAAAGCGACAGATGCCCGTAGGGCAGAATACGTTGTAGCTATTGTCTCCAAGAGGTGTGATTTTTGAGGTTCCACGACCAGCAGCAAGCTGGCGTTCATTGTTGTGTTCGCGCTCTTGGCTGTGCTCACACCCACTAAGGACTGTCGTGGTTAATAAAATCCCGAGCAGGGCAGGGAATAGGCGTGAATTAAACAGTGAGTGGGGAGGNCTGGCTAACATGCGGTGGTTCTCCTGATCATTGACGCAAAGGGGCGCAGCCGAGGCTGGCCTTTGCAGTCTAGTTCATTCTGTCACCAGTCTTTGAATGGCCGTCGACTCAAGGCGCTATTGTAGTAACGATCGTCACCTGACACTTCTTCGCCAATCCAATCCGGTTTTTCAAACGCTTCATCAATATGCGAAAGCTCGATCTCGGCGACGATTAGCCCGAGGTTGTCGCCCAAAAATTCGTCGACTTCCCAAATGTGGTTGCCTATAGGCACACAATAACGGTACTTGCTGATGGCACCGGGCTCGGCGAGAGCAATCAAGGCTTCAGCGTCGGCTTTGGGAATAACGTATTCAAATTCCTGGCGCTGGATACCCTGGTTTTTGCTTTTTATGGTGAGCCAAGCATCGTCGCCAGAAATGCGCACGCGAGTCGTTCGCTCGGGGGCTGAATTCAGGTATGCCTGACTGATTAGGCGCGGTTCGGCGATTGATTGGTAAGTATCACGAGTAACTAGAAACTTGCGTTCGATTTCTTCAGCCATGAGCGGTTATATCTGTAGTTATTGAACGTGTTTGGATCGACGCCACACGGCGTTGGTGAGCGGATACCCCGTTAGTATTCGTCTTGATAAGCGTCGGCAGCGAGGTTGTCGAAACGGGTGTAACGACCGATAAATGCGAGCCTGACAGTATCCGTTGGACCACTCCGGTGTTTGCCGATGATGATCTCTGCCTGGCCTTTGGCCGGGCTGTCTTCATCGTAAACCTCATCCCGATATATAAACATGATGATATCGGCATCCTGCTCGATGGCACCAGATTCCCGCAGATCAGACATAACCGGGCGTTTGTTGGGGCGTTGTTCGAGTGATCGGTTCAGCTGCGATAGGGCGATGACCGGGCAGTTGAATTCTTTGGCGAGGCCTTTCAATGACCGTGAAATCTCTGAAATTTCGGCAGTACGGCCTTCAGAGCGACCTGATACCGTCATTAGCTGCAGGTAGTCGATCATAACAAGGCCGATTTCGCCGTTGTGATCTCGGGCGATGCGGCGTGTACGTGAACGAACTTCCGTCGGCGTCAGTGCTGGGGTGTCATCGATATACAGGGGTTTGTCTTTTAGTTTTTGTACCGCTGCTGACAACTTGGGCCAGTCATCGTCCTGTAGATTACCTCGTTTGATTGCACCTTGGTCGATCCGACCAGCGGCGGATAGCAAACGCAGCATCAGCTGTTCGCCTGACATCTCCATACTGAAAACGATAGCGGGTTTAGGCGGATCATTTTTAAAGATGGCAGCTTCAACGAGGTTCATTGCAAAGGTGGTTTTACCCATGGCCGGGCGAGCTGCAACAATAATCAGGTCGGTTTTGTGTAGGCCATTGGTGAGCTTGTCGAGGTCGGCAAAGCCGGAGGACAGACCCGACAGCATGCCTTGGTTGGCAACCAGGTTTTCAATGTTCTCTACGGTGTTTTTTAGTATCGGGTTAACGGAACGTGGGCCGCCGTCATTGGCGCGGTTTTCAGTAATCGCGTTCAGTTCACGTTCAGTCTCGGCAATGATGTCATCAGCCGCACGACCTTCCGGATTGCGGGTAATGTCGTCAATGTGATTTGAAAGCAGCAGTAATTTGCGGCTGACGGACTTTTCCTGAACGACTTTAGCGTAGGCTCGGATGTTAGCGGCACTGGGGGTGTTGTGCGCTAATTCGGCAAGATAGGCGAGGCCGCCTGTGCTTTCAAGTGCGTCGTGTGTTTGCAGGCGATCAGCCAGCGTAACGACGTCAATCGGGTGTTCGGATTCGACGAGCGACACCATCGCCTGAAATAGTTGGCGATGCTCTTTGCGATAGAAGTCTTCACTGGTAATTAGGTCGGCAACATCGTCCCAACGATCATTAGCAATTAACAGGCCGCCGATAACGGCTTGTTCTGCTTCCATAGAATGCGGTGGCAGCAGGGTCTGCAGATCCAGTTCTTCTTCAAATTGCGGTGGTGGTGATAAGGGTTCTGCGTTTTCCATGGAAGGGTTTCGACTGGCAATATTAAACAACAGGTTGACGATGGGCTGGTATCAAAGCCTAGAGGAAAGCCATCTGACGGGCAAGAAGAAGTTGCCACAGGGAGGGAAAAACAGAAAAGCGAACGCGAGGCCATAAGCCTCGCGTTGCCGACAGGTGAACTGTTTCGTTAGTGCTTATTCAGCAACAACGATAACAGTAACAATAACAGTTACATCGCTGTGTAACTGAACTGCGATTTCGTATTCACCTGTTTCGCGGATAACGCCTTCTGGCATGCGAACTTCAGCTTTAGCAACTTCAGCACCAGCTGCAGTGATCGCATCAGCGATATCACGTGTGCCGATAGAACCGAACAGCTTGCCTTCGTCACCAGCATTGGTTTCGATGCTGATTTTCAGATCTCTCAATGCAGTTGCGCGTGTCTCTGCAGCAGCCAGCTTTTCAGCTGCTGCTTGCTCAAGACCAGCACGACGTGCATCAAAGGTTTCAACATTGGCTTTGGTTGCAGGAACCGCTTTGCCAAATGGGATCAAGTAGTTGCGGCCGTAGCCAGCTTTTACGCTTACCTGGTCGCCAAGCTCACCCAGCTTGCCAACTTTTTCCAACAAAATAACGTCCATAACGTCACCTCTTACCTGTCTAGTTTTTTACGTTCTGCGGGTTCTGCTGCGAAAATCGGCGATACTGTCGATAATTCCAACAAGCACCAAGATCATTTTCAACGGATCCCATAACGTCAGTACGATATAAAATAATACGTACCACGGAATTGCGATTTTCTTCTCAAGCGCAAACGCATGAAACAGGGCAACACCGGCAATCAGAAATGGAAAAAACGCGATCCAGATCCAAGTCAGGTACTGCTCACCAAGATTCATAAGAACCCCGGCCAGTAACAAGAAGCCAATAGACTCAACACGGCTAAGTTTCAGAGCGTGAAATTCACGTTGAAACCCTCCCGGGTTATACAACTTTGCCTGCCACGAACGCCCGAGTATGACTGCGAAGAAACTGCCGATTAGCGTAAATGTTGCTAACAGGCCGGCAACAAACGGTGTTTCGATACTGTCCGGTAATAGCGCTTTCAGCTCCGGAGCATCTGCCATTTGTTGCTGTGCTTCTTGCATGAAACGTGCGTAAACATCGACATAGCTTTGAAGCGACGATGTTGCCAGCAGTTCCAATGCGACTGCAGCAACAAGGCTGCAAATCGTCAGGCTTACCAAGCTGTATGACCAGCTGGTCGTGCGTCTCAATATCAGGCTGGTAATCCAGCTGCTGGTAATGATCAGCAAAGGTACATAACTGTCACTGTATGCTGCCACCGCGATGGTGGGCAGCAGGCCCCAGAACCACAATTGGGTGCCTTGTTTCTCACCGAGTCGCAATCCCACGAGNGTAACTGCGGCTGCGGCTAATATGCTGCCTGGCCAAAATATTGTACTGGTTGCTATAGCAATCAGTACAAAGGCCAGCGCTTGATTGCGCCCCCGCATAATCCATTGTGCGAACGGGAGCATCTAGCGAATCAGTCGTGCTGATCAGTGTACGGCAGCAGAGCCAGGTAGCGGGCACGCTTGATAGCAGTTGCCAGCTGACGCTGATACTTGGCATTGGTGCCAGTAATGCGGCTCGGTACGATCTTGCCAGTTTCTGAAACGTAAGCTTTCAGAGTGTCCAGATCTTTGTAGTCGATTTGTTTAACGCCTTCGGCGGTAAAACGACAAAACTTTCTACGACGGAAAAAACGTGCCATCTGTAACTCCTCGCTTATTCTTCAGTGGACTCAGCTGCGTCATCTGCTTTTTCAGATGTCGCTTCTTCAGTCGGTGCTTCTTCTGCCTTAGCTTCTTCTCTAGGCGGGCGAGAATCCTGAGAGCGACGCTGTTCGCGGCTTTCTTTCTCTTTTTCCATTTTCAGAATCGGCGACTCTTCAGTCACAGGCTCGTCAGTACGGATAACAATGTTACGCAGAACAGCGTCGTTGTAACGGAAGTTAGTTGCCAGCTCGTCGTAAGCAGCTTGAGACATTTCAACGTTCATCAGCACGTAGTGTGCTTTATGAATCTTGTTGATTGGGTAAGCCAGTTGGCGGCGGCCCCAGTCTTCTAAGCGATGTACTGCACCGCCGTCGGCATTGATTGTCGCTGTGTAGCGTTCAACCATGCTAGGAACCTGTTCGCTTTGATCCGGATGGACCAGAAATACGATTTCATAATGACGCATAAATTATGATCTCCTTTAGGGTTTGCCTTCTATGTATGCGTACACAGTAAGGTAAGGAGTTAATGTTCTACCCAAGCGGCTGCGGCAAGCCACAAACGCCAGGCAAATTTAAGGCCGCACATATTAGTGGTATGCTGGTTAATATGCAAGCAGTTTTGGCAGTGGCAAAAGCAGGGTTTCTGCCTCATGAGCGGTAGGTGTCACGAGGCGGAGGAGCATTAACGGCGTTGGCGCACCATTTCAAACAGACACACCCCGGTTGCCACAGAGACATTGAGGCTGGATACAGTGCCTGCCATCGGTAATTTGGCCAGGTAATCACAAGACTCGCGAGTCAGGCGACGCATGCCGTCGCCTTCTGCGCCCATGACCAGTGCCATCGGGCCGGTCAGATCCATATCGTAAATCTCTTGTTCCGCTTCACCCGCGGTACCGACAATCCAAATACCGCGCTGTTTCAGCTGTTCAAGTGTACGTGCGAGGTTGGTCACAGGGTAGCTGGGTATGACTTCAGCGGCACCGCAGGCGACTTTACGAACAGTCGCGTTGAGGCCCGCAGACTTATCCTTTGGGTAAATAACCGCATGAACACCCGCAGCATCGGCAGTACGTAAGCAGGCGCCGAGATTGTGAGGATCTGTAACGCCGTCGAGTATCAGTAGCAGGGCGGGTTCTGACAGTGTATCCAGCAGATCTTCAAGGGGGAGCTGTTGCTGTTCCTTGACTTCAATCACGATACCCTGATGGCGATCAGAGTCGGCTTTTTGATCCAGTTGGCTGCGCGCTGCTGGCTGACAACTAATTTGATAATCTTGAGCCATGGTGAGCAAGCGTTGTAGGCGCTGGTCCTGACGCTTTTTGTCGTACCAGAGTACGATGACACTGCTACTTTGATGTTTCAGCACACTTTGTACAGCATGCAGACCATAGACGATTTGAGACACAGAAGCTCCGCGTAATTCAACGACGACGTAGGCGCTTAGCGCGCACGTCGTTTAGGTTTCTTGGTAGAATTCTTGGCGGTGGATTTTACGCGGGATTCATGCTTCTTTTTAGTCTTTTTGGCGGGTTTCGCTTTTTTCCCTTTTTTGTCGGCACCTTTGCTTTTGTTTTTTTGCTCGGAGGTATCGCTGCGGGTATCGGCTTTGTTTCGTACCGAACGGCTATCTTTACCGCCACGAGAAGGTCGTTTGCTAGGTTTGCGGAGGCCCGCATTGGCGCTACTGCGTTTGTTTTGAATGCGAGTCTGATCGCCATCGGCAAGTGTCAGGTGAACGCGGCGTTCATCAAGCTCTATGCGGGATACCACGACATCCAGCCGGTCACCAATATGAAATACGCGTCGGGTGCGTTCGCCAATAAGGCGCTGCTTGGCAGCTTCAAAGGTAAAGAAGTCTGCGCCTAATTGGCTGATATGGACCATACCTTCGGCGTAGAGGTCATCCAGCTCAACAAAGAAGCCAAATCCAGCAACGCCGGTAATTGTACCCGTGAAGCGGGCGCCCAGGTGCTCTTGCAAGTATTCACATTTAAGCCATGCCATCACGTCTCGAGTTGCATCATCCGCCCGGCGTTCCGTCATGGAGGTGTGCTCACCCAACGCCAATAAAGCGGCCATGTTGTAAGGATAAATGGCGTCTTTCTTCAGCGGTTTACGGCCATCAACACGTTTGACGTGTTTGCTTTCAATCTCACTGCGGATCACTGAACGGATGGCTCGATGTACGAGCAAATCCGGGTAGCGACGAATAGGTGACGTAAAGTGGGTATAACCAGGATACGACAAACCGAAGTGACCGCGGTTATCCGGATCATAAGACGCTTGGCTCATGGAGCGTAGCATCATGGTTTGCACGATCTTGGTGTCTTCGCGCCCTTTCAACTGTGCCGACAGCGTGTAATAGTCTTTCGGATCCGGATCGTCGCCACCTTGCAGCGTCAGGCCGCGTTCGCCCAAAAAGTCGCGAAGGTTATTGAGCTTCTTCTCGCTCGGGCCGTCATGGACGCGAAATAGGGCTTCCATGTTGTGTTTTTCAAGAAATCGCGCGGTCGCTACATTAGCGCACAGCATGCATTCTTCGATCAATTTGTGTGCGTCGTTGCGAACCACGGGTACTATGGCATCGATCTTTCGTTCCGCATCAAAGATGATTCGGGTTTCTGTGGTCTCAAAATCCATCGCGCCGCGCTGTTCCCGTTGCAGGCGCAATGCATGATACAGACGATGCAATTCGTCGATGTGTTTTACCAGACCAGCATTGGATGTTCGGATCAAACTATCCGGATCATCTTTTTCTGTCAGCATTTTGTCGACTTCTGTGTAGGTCAGGCGGGCATGTGAATGCATAACAGCTTCGTAAAACTGATAGCCACTTAAACGTCCGTTGGCACTGATGGTCATTTCGCAGACCATACATAGGCGATCAACAGCGGGCTTCAGTGAGCACAAACCGTTGGAGAGTTTTTCGGGCAACATGGGAATAACACGTTCGGGGAAGTAAACCGATGTGCCGCGAGTGTGTGCTTCGATGTCCAGCGGTGAATTAACGCCGACATAGTGTGAAACGTCGGCAATCGCTACCCACAGGCGCCAACCGCCGGATTTCTTTTTCTCGCAGTAAACCGCGTCATCAAAGTCTCGGGCATCTTCGCCATCAATGGTTACCAATGGCAGTGCGCGCAAATCAATGCGTTGACGCTTTTCATGGTCGGATGGAGTGTCGGCCAGTTTGTCTGCTTGTGCTTGAGCGTCTTCGGGAAACACATAAGGAATGCCGAAGCTACGGGTGGCGATGTCGATTTCCATGCCCGGATCAAGGGTGTTGCCAAGCACTTCGGTAATCACACCTAAAGGCGGCTTTTTGCGCTCAGGTTGGCGAGTAATACTAACCACTACAATTTGTTGGTGTTCGACGGCGATACCGTGGTGTTGCTCGATATAAACGGTGTGCTGAATTTTCGGGTTATCCGGAATTACACGCATGTTGTCACCTTCGATGATGACTTTGCCGATCACGGTTTCAGTATGACGTTCGGTAACTTCCAGGATTTCACCTTCGAGCTTACCTGAGGATTTTGTATGCGTAACAATGACGCTGGCTTTGTCGCCATCGAAGACTTTGCGCATTTCTCGAAAGCTGAGAAAAATGTCTTCGGTGCCGTCGTCTGGGTGTAAAAAGCCAAAGCCATCTTTGTGGGCAATGACTTTGCCGTTGATCGCATTTTCAGTATCACGCAAATCGTACTGGCTGCGACGGTTTTGTATAAGTTGGTTGTCTCGAATCATTGCGCCGAGTCGGCGACGCAGGGCTTCTTCCTGTTCAAAATCAACGCCGAGGATTTGGCAAAGTTTACCGAGTGATAAAGGTCGGCCAGCTTCTCGAATGGTTGCGAGGATGAGTTCGCGGCTGGCGATAGGGGAGTCGTATTTGGCCGCTTCACGTGCGGCGAAAGGATCACGGTTCCTTGAATTTTTCTTCATGTATACCTTTTAGGTTATTGATGTTTGACTGCATTTACGTGGTTGTTCCATTAATAAGTGAACCATAGCAGGTGATTATTTTGTCGATGTACGATCGTCCAAAATTCGTCTGTTTCCTGATGCAGTGGCTGTAGTCTGCGTGATTCAGATGAAAAAATCACGCGGCATTGGCGTATTTGACTGCCGATATGCGATTTTGACGTATTTTGGTGTGGTTCGTTTAACGACTGGGTGTGTTTAGCGGCGATTTTTCGGTGAAGTGGCGCTTAATTGTCGGAAACGATGGTGTACAAACAAAGGAGAGGGTGAAGTGCTGTTCAGAGGCGACGATTAATTCGCCTCTGAGGCGCCGGCAATTAGCTGGCAACCTTCGATAAACTGCGTCAACTGTGCGTCATCCGGCCACTCTGCTTGTTCGACAAAATACAGCAGTGCATATTCGGCATCGGATCGGGCGTCAAACGGACCAACATCGAAACCTTCGCGAGTGCGGAAAAACCAACGGCCGTCAATTTCCACAAAACGATCGGTGCGGGCTTGCTTTTTACCCGATGATTTTTGTTCACCGGACCGGGCTTTCTTAAGTAATTTTGATAGCATCTTTTCTTATTACTTATTTATAGGCACGCATGGCGCCATTGGGTGCGATAGTGAAATACAAAAAGTGCGATCGATTTTTATGTGTATATAGAACGATTTAGCACGTTTTATCATTTTTTGTTATTGGATGGTTTATTTACGCGTTTGGCACATGCTGTGATGCCTCGACAGTACCTCGTGTACCTGTGTAAACCAATCCCGTGTGGCTTTCTAATTGTAACGAAAATTCTGTGTTGAGGGGTTAAAAAAACACTTTATATCTCAAAAGGATATATGTTTATAACGGATTTTTTGGCCAATAAATGGGCGTGAAGCCAGAGAATAAAGGCTTCTCAGTGCAAGTGTTAGTGTGATGTGTTTCACGCTTACATATAACTTTTAGTTTTAACTAGAGTTCTGCTTGGCATGTTTGTAGTGGTTGCTGGCAGTTTCGACCGGAGAAGTGTTTGGTCAAGCTTTGAAAACAGCTGATATGTTCGGGTTTTTTATCGAGAAAACAATGTACAAAATAGAATGACCATATTCTTCTTTGGTGCCGCTCTAAAATATGTACCTAGCCGCCTTCCGTTATAGTGGTTTGCCCGCAGAAATTGGGGAGTACAAACTCCCGGATGAGTTTTTGCGAAGGCGGTAGCTGTTGGTAGTATATTAATGCGGTTATCAAGTGGGTCGTTGGAAGCTCTTTAAACGGCTGTTGTTTTTGTCATGGGTCGGCGATTGATTGATATTCCCCAAGACCGGTTACTGTAGCTTGAGTACTTTGGTTTGGCAGATACATTGGATTAGCACAAAAAACCTCTGTGGAGGTGCCAAGCGGAATAGCTCGATAGTTGCTATTACGGAGATCGCCGGCGTAATCCATTGGCCACTTGGTCTTGCAGCAGCTTGGTGCGATCAAGAGGCCATTCGTTGAGTGCCGTCAGTGCCCCCCCCTCGCTTATTTCTGGTCAGCAATTGCTGACGGACAGCCTTGTCTAACCGCTTAGTGTGCTGGCCTGCGGATGATTTTCTTAGTTTCAGTTCCGTGGCTTTATGCTGCCCGGACAAAATAACGAACAGGCTGACAACGGCCATATCGATCTATAGCGGGGGCCTTCAATATAGCGACAACGTTGTTTCGGTTGTCGTATAGATAGGTAGCTGTTTGGCGATTTTTGATCTTACTGCCACCAAAAGTGCGCACGATATCCTGAAATGACGAATGAGTAACTTGTTGAAAGCCATCATTGTTGGATGTGGCTCGCTTGGGTTGTTCAATTGACGTGTTGTCGATTGCTGGCGTGTGTTGAGCAATGCTCTGTGCCATGTCTTGAATGACGCTCTGAAGTGCATGTAACCAGCCGCTTTGATGAAGCGGGGATGGTGCAGATTGGGGCATTACCTGGGACATTACATGAGACATTACGCATACCTCTGATTGATGTTTGGAATGCGTTTAGTATATGTATGGATTTACAGTGTTTCAATTATTTTCTGTATTTATATACAGTGTTTTTTTTGCTGGTGAGTCTATGCAGGCGAGATAAGGGGAATGGTTGGCTGGGGCGGTGGCCGCCCCGCAAATAGACTGAAATTGGTTCGGTCTATGGTTGTTCCGCAGATCAGCTGCCAAGGAAGAAAAGCGCGTTTTTGCTCACAGCGACGTTGCCCATATAAAGGAAGGTTACAACTGCGAGTGTAAAAAAGACGGCGCGTTGTGTGTTGTTTTTTGCCATTTTTATCGTAAACAGGCCAAACACGATGTAGGCAACAAGCGCAAAGATTTTCGCAGTGACCCAGCCATAGACGAAGGGGTAGAAACCGGTAACTAGCACCAAGCCGATCGCTGTCAGTAATAAAAAGGTATCGATGATATGAGGGGCGATTTTAACAAACTTCTTGTCGAGTAATGCTGAACCTTGAAATGCCCACGTTGAGCGGGTTAAGAAAAACAAAAACGTCACTAGGGCTAGCATCATGTGGCTGTGTTTGAGGGCCATATACATGGTTAATTCTCTCCAGTAGATTTTCTAATCGTTCTTTATAGTTGCGCGTTGTTATTTTCGTTGGTCGGCGCTGGTCAATCAGGTTTTTGGGGCAGTTGTTTCGGTAGCGATGACTTTACAGTGAATCTCGCCATGTGCAAGGCGTGCCTTGATGCAATCGCCGGTCGTGACTTGAGTATACGTGCGAATGACCTGATCTTGATCGTTTTCAACAATGGCATAGCCACGTTTTAGTGTTGCTAGTGGGCTTACTGCATCAAGCAGGTTTGTTTGTTGGGCAAGTCGGTTTTTGGTTGTGGCTACATTTGACTGACTTGCCTGCTGCAGACGTTTCAATAAGTTTGAAACCTGCTGTCGTTTTGATTCCAGCTTGTGTTTGGGTTGATGCTCATTGAGTTGATTTCTGGTAGTTTGCAGGTTCAGGCGTTGCTGGAGGATTTGCTGGCGTTGCAGGTGTTCAAGCTGTGTTTGTTTTTCAGCGAAAGCGGCTCTGAAGCCAAGGATTCGTTCACCCGGGTGAATCAGCTGTTGGCGTTTTTTCAGCAGATTGTGGCGCAGGGTGCCAATGTGCGCAGTGGTCAGTTGCAGTAGCTGGCGTTCAAGAAAGTCGAGTTGCTGGGCAAGCTGCTGTTTGTCCGGGCTGATCATTTCGGCAGCTGCAGAGGGGGTGGGTGCACGCACGTCGGCAACCAAGTCGCTGAGCGTAACGTCGGTTTCATGGCCGACGGCACTGATCACAGGTATATCGCATGTATAAATGGCGCGCACGACAGATTCTTCGTTAAAACTCCAGAGATCTTCCAGAGAGCCGCCGCCTCGACCAATAATCACTGCATCGAACGGGTCATCAGGGTGGCTTTGTTGCCATTGGTTGGCCCGATCGATGGCGGTGACGATTTCTCCTACGGATTGCTCACCTTGAACCGATGTAGGAATAAGCGTCACTCGCAGTGCTGGGAATCGGGCTTGAAGCACGCTGAGAATATCGCGGATCGCTGCTCCCGTAGCGGACGTGATGACGGCAATATGGCGTGCTTGTCGTGGCAACGGCTTTTTATTTTGCTGGTTAAATAAGCCTTCGTGCTGCAATTTTTGTTTCAATTGCTCAAATCGCCGCTGTAATGCGCCTAGTCCGGACTCTTCCATGTAATCGACGATTAGTTGGTAGTCGCCTCGGTTTGGGTAAAGGCTGACAGAGCCATGAAGGATTACCTCCATACCATTACCAGCTTGCGTGCGAATAAACTGGTTTTTATTACGAAACATAGCGCAGCGGATCTGTGCCTGGCTGTCTTTGAGTGTGAAATACCAATGGCCGGATGCCGGGCGCGAGAAATTCGAGATCTCACCTTGAACGGCAATTTTGCCGACATGCATTTCCAAAACGCCTTTGGCGTACTGGTTGAGCTCGGATACGCTCAGGACAGGTTGTTGCGGATTGACGGTTCGATTCATGGATTACGCGGCCAGTAGTTATTAATTTAGTCGCCCAAATTGGTATAACCTCTGGAATTTTTTACCTTTTTGTGGAAAACAATGGTGAAACCAGGGTCTAACGGCGTTTACGGATGGACGCCAAGAAATTATAATCGTCCGATTATACCTGGCCAACGCTTTTAAGGTGTGTTTTATGTTGCGTATTCGCGAAGAAGCCCTGACTTTTGATGATGTCTTACTCCAACCTGATTATTCGGAGGTCACGGCGCGTGATGTTTCACTGACAACACAGCTCACTCGCAATATACAGTTGAATATTCCGCTGCTCTCTGCCGCGATGGATACCGTTACTGAGGCGCGATTGGCTATTGCTATGGCGCAAGAAGGCGGTATTGGCATCATTCATAAGAGCATGTCGATTGAGCAACAGGCTCGTCAGGTGCTTGCCGTTAAAAAGCATGAAAGCGGTATCGTTAAAGATCCTATCACTATTCAAGCCAATGCAACATTGCGTGATCTGCTTGAAATCAAAGAAAAGCATAATATTTCTGGTGTGCCAGTTTTAGATGGCGACGATCTCGTCGGCATCGTAACTAACCGTGATGTTCGTTATCAGACAGATTTGGATGTGCAAATCAAAGTGGTAATGACGCCGAAAGACCAGTTGGTAACCGTTCAAGAAAGCCCTGATGCTGAAGAAGTAAAGATTCTGCTGCATAAGCACCGTATCGAAAAAGTGCTTGTTGTTGATGAGGCCTATGGCTTGCAGGGCATGATTACGGTAAAAGATATTCACAAGGCGCAAACGTACCCGATGGCATGTAAAGATGATCAAGGGCGTTTGCGTGTAGGTGCATCGGTAGGCACTAGCCCTGATACAGATGATAGGGTTGCCGCACTGGTTGCTGCTGGTGTTGATGTATTGGTTGTTGATACCGCACACGGCCACTCCAGAAATGTTCTTGATCGTGTAAGCAAGATCAAAAACGACTACCCGGATGTTGATATTATCGGTGGAAATATCGCGACCGCTGAGGCTGCAAAGGCACTGGTTGAAGCGGGTGCAGATGCGGTTAAAGTCGGTATTGGCCCAGGTTCTATCTGTACGACCCGTATTGTTACCGGTATTGGTGTGCCGCAAATCTCTGCTATTTCAAATGTATCCGATGCGCTCGCTGGTACAGGCGTACCAATGATTGCTGATGGTGGTATCCGTTACTCAGGCGATTTGGCCAAGGCAATCGCCGCGGGTGCTAACTCGGTAATGATGGGTAGTATGTTTGCCGGTACCGAAGAGGCACCAGGCGAAATCGAATTGTATCAAGGGCGTTCATACAAGGCGTATCGTGGTATGGGCTCAATTGGTGCTATGGCTAAGACCCAAGGCTCCAGTGATCGTTACTTCCAAGATGCCTCGGCGGGTACTGAAAAGCTGGTACCTGAAGGTATTGAAGGACGTGTTGCCTATAAAGGTGCGTTGGCTGCCATTATCCATCAAATGATGGGCGGCTTGCGTTCATCAATGGGGTATACCGGTAGCCCGGATATCGACACCATGCGCACTAAGCCGCAATTCGTCCGTGTATCAGCGGCGGGTATGCGTGAGAGTCACGTGCATGATGTAACGATTACTAAAGAGTCACCGAACTATAAAGTCTCTTCCTGATCATTTCAGGTGTGTGGCTAAGGAATCTGGGATTGGCGCAACGCGCATCGGAGATTCTCTAATTCAAGCCCAGCCTTTCTAGGCTGGGTTTTGTTTTTTCAACGGGCCTTGTTAGCCCACTGTCAGAGAAATTAACCATGAGTCTTAATATTCACGAGCAGCGTATTCTTATTTTGGATTTCGGTTCGCAATACACGCAGCTTATTGCTCGTCGTGTGCGTGAAGCGGGTGTCTACTGTGAAGTGCGTTCATGGGATATTGATGCCGACGGTATTCGTGAGTTTGGTGCTAAGGGTGTCATTCTTTCCGGTGGCCCTGAAACAGTTACAGAAGAAAACTCTCCGCGCGCTGCTGATCTTATTTTTGAGCTGGGTGTGCCGGTACTTGGCATCTGTTATGGCATGCAGACGATGGCAGAGCAGTTAGGTGGCAAGGTAGAAAATGCCAGCAAACATGAGTTTGGTTATGCCAGTGTTGCAGTGTCTGGTGATAGCAAGCTGCTGGGCGGGTTGTCTGATTACGAAGAATCTGGTAAGCCTATGTTGGATGTCTGGATGAGCCACGGTGATAAGGTTGTTGAGATGCCTAGCGGGTTTGAACTGATGGCCGAAACCGGATCTGCACCGATTGCTGGCATGTATGAACCGCAAAAACATTTTTACGCGGTGCAATTCCACCCAGAAGTAACACATACCTTGCAAGGGCAGCGTTTGATTGAGCGTTTTGTTCATGATGTTTGTGGTTGCGACTCGTTGTGGACACCGCAGAACATTATTGACGATGCTGTTGAAACCATCCGTAAGACGGTGGGTACGGACAAAGTGCTGCTCGGCCTTTCTGGTGGCGTTGATTCTTCGGTTGTTGCTGCGTTGCTGCATCGTGCAATTGGCGATCAGCTGACTTGTGTGTTTGTGGATAACGGGTTGCTGCGTTTGCACGAGGGCGACAACGTTATGGAAATGTTCGCGAAAAATATGGGGGTTCGAGTCGTTCGTGTCGATGCTGAAGAATTATTCCTAGGGCGCCTTGAAGGGGTTTCTGATCCTGAGCAAAAGCGTAAGGTTATAGGCAACACCTTTATTGAAGTGTTTGATAGTGAGGCGGCTAAGCTGGAAGGCGTTAAATGGCTAGCACAGGGTACTATTTATCCGGATGTTATTGAATCTGCGGCTTCTAAACACGGCAAGGCACATGTCATAAAGTCTCACCATAATGTTGGTGGCTTACCTGATGATATGGCTTTTGAGTTGGTTGAGCCGTTGCGCGAGTTGTTCAAGGATGAGGTGCGTGAACTTGGTCGAGCGTTGGGCTTGCCGTACGATATGGTTTACCGTCACCCTTTCCCAGGTCCGGGTCTTGGTGTTCGAATTCTGGGTGAGGTGAAGAAGGAATACGCTGAAATCCTGCGTCGTGCCGACGATATCTTTATGCAGGAGTTGCACAATGCTGATTGGTATCATCGTACCAGTCAGGCTTTTGCTGTATTTGTGCCGGTTAAATCTGTGGGTGTTGTGGGTGATGGTCGACGTTATTCTTGGGTTATTGCTATTCGCGCTGTTGAGACGGTCGATTTCATGACCGCACGCTGGGCGCATTTGCCATACGATCTGTTAGAGACCGTTTCGCGTCGTATTATTAACGAGGTGCCAGAAGTTAGCCGTGTGACATACGATATTTCATCCAAGCCACCAGCGACAATTGAGTGGGAATAACGATCTTTTCCCTGTAGGGATTCAGATGGTTGGGATTATCTTTGAGTGCTAAGCCGCGTTGGATTTAGTGCTCAGGTTTTTTCTGCGCCGAAATTGAGGGGCTGGTGGGCATGCAAGATACCAATGCCGAATACTGGATGGCGAAAGCGCTAAAGTTGGCTGAACAGGCAGCTTCATGCGGTGAAGTACCAGTGGGTGCCATTGTTGTATGTGATGGTCAGGTTATTGGTCAAGGATATAACCAGCCCATCGGCGCATGCGATCCGACAGCGCATGCAGAGGTTATAGCGTTGCGTGATGCAGCTCGTCGACTGGGTAATTACCGGCTGGTGGACTGCGACTTGTATGTCACGTTAGAGCCTTGCTCGATGTGCGCCGGCGCTATCTTGCATGCGCGTATTAAACATCTCTATTACGGCGCAACTGAGCCGAAGTCTGGCGTCGTTGCCTCACGTCAGCAATTTTTTGATCTCGACTTTCTTAACTATTCCGTTGAGGTGACTGGCGGTGTGTTGGCCGATAGGGCGAGTCAGCAACTCAGTGATTTCTTTCGGATACGTCGTGAGCAAAAGAAGGCGTTAAAGCGTTCTTTACTTGGCGATAGTGACGTATAGCGAGCTTTCAGGTTTAACGCTGGGTGTGGCGTCCGGTTCTGGAGATATGTAGATGCAAAATTTACGCGGTTTTAAGGGTGAGAGATGCGCTGATATTGAGTGTTAGTTTGTTATCTGCCGTTTTTTCAACAACGGGTTCTTCTGATTCAGCCTTTTGAATCACACTATCTTCATAGCTTTCAATATTGATACTACGCTCATTAACCCTGTTTTTGTCGAGGTTTTGACGAAATGCGGCCTGTTCGGCATCACTGTATGGAAAGCGCCATTCTAACAAGTCAGAAAAGTGACGGATGTTTTGTACGTATTGTACCGGTTCGCGACCACGCGCGTGACCATGTCGTGTGAAGCGGTGCCATTGTTTCTTTTCGAGTAGCGGTAAGTAACGTTTTACGTCCGCCCAGCGATTGGGGTCGGCGCCATGAAATTCAGTGATGGTGCGTGCGTCTATCAGGTGACCAAAACCGACATTGTAGGCGGCTAAGGCGAACCAGCTGCGATCCGGCTCTTTGATCGTGTTAGGTAGACGTTTGCGCATCTTGTTAAAGTAGGTTGCGCCACCACGTAAGCTGGAGGCGACGTCGAGTCTGTTTTCAATGCCCAGATCCCGTGCGGTACCTAGTGTTAGCATCATCATGCCACGAACACCGGTCTGGCTGCGTGCACGCGGGTTCCAGTGTGATTCCTGATAGGCGACAGCGGCTAATAGTCGCCAATCCATATTGTGTTCAGTGGCGATTTGTTCGATCAAATCTTGATACCTAGGCAGGCGTCTTTCTACACGACGAAAGAATGTAAGCGAGCCGACTGGGTTAGCATCATCGGCGTGGCCAAAAAAACGTTCATTGAGATGATTCAATGTTCCATCAGATTTAATGGCTTCGAAGAATATGTCCAAATCTTCGGCGAGTTTTTCATCGTGAGTGGGTGGTATAAGCCAGCTCAGTGATTCGGGGTAGTAGATATCAAAGGCGACCTTGGTACGGGTGTAAATTGCCCGCAAACCGAGATAGTAGTGTGAATCAACCAGTGTATGGTCAATCGCTCCATCGTGGACTTGTTTGACTAGCTCTTCGAATGGCTTGTCGACAAATTGCCAATCGAGTTCCGGGTAGTGTTCTTTCAAAAAGGCGTATTTTTGCCGGTATTGCTCAGTGTCCCGTACAACAATTTTTGTGCCGATTAAATCGTCAAATGCGCGCGGGCGACTACTGCCACGGCGATAGATTAGCTGTGTTGTGACATCAAAGATGTGGGCAACGGGTAGTACGTCATCCTGTCGACTAAAGGGGGTCGGCAAGCCGGGAAGAGCTATGTCGGCCTGGCCCTTCATCATGGCATCGTACAAGTCGACCTCGTCGTCGGCAATAATGAGATTGAGATCATAGCCATGCTCACGAGAAAATTTCTCCAGCAGCGTATATTCAAAGCCATCGGCCCCTTTTGGGCCTTCAAAGTAGGTGGTGTCTGATATGACGGTAATGGCTGTTAATGTCGGGATTTCTGTGGGGGCGGGCAAGCCTGAACTGGATGCATTGGTAGCGTCAGCGGGGATCTGCTCGTTTTCAGAGCAGCCGCTGACGAGCGCCGTCACCATCAGAATCGTCATCAGAGTGAATGCGCAAATCCGTCGCAAAATGTAGTTAAGGCGGGTGTGCATGTTGTTATTCTAATCGGGACAACCTTTTTTAGACAGTGGTATCAGATCTTTGGTTCGATGGTGCCGGACGAAGTCAAGGGCGTGGTGCTCACAAGATGGTTGCAGTTGTCGACAAAAACGCCATAAATGTTTCGAAATGCTCAATAAAAGCACCAAAGGCAATTATCGGAAGTTTATGTAGATTTTTTCGTAATAAAAACACTGGTTGACTATGTGGTAAACGACTGTCGGTCGTTCGGTGGGTTGGGCCGCTCGACGGCAACACAGTAATCAATGAATTTCCAGTAAAAAACTAGTAAACTATCGCGCCTTGAAATTCCCTTCGACCCGTTGAGATGACTCTTTATGCTGATTATTCCTGGCAGTTCCGCATTATCAGAATTTCGTCGTGACAAGCTGCAGCAGAATCTACGTGAGCAATTGGGCTGTGATGTTGTTGTATCCGCCCAGTTTATGCACTTTGCTGAAGTCTCCACTGAGCTCGATGCGGATGAGCGTCAGGTGCTGGAAGCGCTGCTTGAGTATGGCCCGGCGGCGGAAGCAGTGAGCACTGACGGTGAATTATTTCTGGTTGTTCCGCGTCTGGGTACGATCTCGCCGTGGTCCAGTAAAGCGAGTGATATTGCCAAAAACTGTGGATTAAACAAGGTCGACCGTATTGAGCGTGGTGTTGCGTATTACATTACGCACACCCGCGGCGGAGATGATGCGTCGCGAGTTATTGCTGCGTTGTTGCACGATCGTATGGTTGAAACCGTTTTGGATTCGAACGCAGCGGCGGCCGGGTTGTTTGAACACGGTGAACCTTCGCCGATGCTGCAGGTGCCTGTGCTAGCGCGGGGGCGTGATGCATTGGTTGTCGCCAATGGCCAATTGGGTCTGGCGCTGGCAGATGACGAGATCGACTATTTAACCGAGCGTTTTGTCGAGCTTGGCCGTGACCCTAATGATGTTGAATTGATGATGTTTGCGCAGGCAAACTCAGAGCATTGTCGCCACAAGATTTTCAATGCCAGTTGGGAAGTTGATGGTGAGTGTCAAGATAAATCACTGTTCGGCATGATCAAAAACACCTATCAAAATAGCCCTGAAAACGTTTTGTCAGCATATGCGGATAATGCATCGGTTATTTCCGGTAGTGTCGCAGGACGTTTTTATCCTGACCCAGCAACCGGCGAGTACGGTTTTCATAAAGAGCCGATACATATATTAATGAAGGTCGAAACTCATAACCATCCGACGGCTATTGCACCGTTTGCCGGTGCAGGCACAGGTTCTGGTGGTGAGATTCGTGATGAAGGCGCTGTGGGTCGTGGCTCCAAGCCAAAGGTGGGTCTGACCGGTTTTAGCGTTTCGAATTTGAATATTCCAGGCTTTGGTCAGCCTTGGGAAGCTGAATACGGTAAGCCTGGTCGTATCGTATCCGCCCTGGATATCATGATTGAAGGGCCGATTGGTGGCGCTGCATTCAATAACGAATTTGGTCGTCCGAATATTTGTGGTTACTTCCGCACCTACGAAAACTCAGTGCTGTCAGTTAACGGTGAAGAAGTACGCGGTTATCACAAGCCCATTATGATTGCCGGTGGCATGGGTAATATTAAAGAAGAGCATATTGATAAGCCTGAGTTTGATGCGGGCACTCAATTGGTTGTGCTGGGCGGCCCTGCCATGTTGATTGGATTGGGCGGCGGTGCGGCATCGTCTGTGTCATCCGGAAGCTCTGATGAGCAGCTTGATTTTGCATCGGTTCAGCGTCAAAACCCTGAGATGGAACGTCGTTGTCAGGAGGTTATTGATCGCTGCTGGGCTATGGGGGCAGATAACCCGATTGCGTTTATCCACGATGTGGGCGCAGGCGGTTTATCCAACGCGTTTCCTGAATTAGCGAAAGATGGCGGATGTGGCGCTAGCTTTGAGCTGCGTAAGGTGCCGAATGATGAATCTTCAATGTCACCGTTGGCCATTTGGTGTAATGAATCTCAAGAGCGTTACGTCATTGCAGTGACGACAGAAAATTTGCCGGTATTTGAGGCCATTTGTCAGCGTGAGCGCTGTCTCTATGCCGTTGTGGGTGAAGCGCAAGAAGACAAACATATCTCGGTAAACGACACACACTTTGATAACAAACCAGTTGATCTGCCGATGGATGTGCTGTTTGGTAAAGCGCCGAAGATGCACCGTACCTATGAACGCACAAGTGTTGAGCATGCGGCGTTTGAGTCGGCCAATATTGATATCAATGACGCTTTAGATCGTGTCTTAACGCTGCCGGCAGTTGCTAGTAAGCAATTTTTAATCACCATTGGTGATCGTTCTGTCACCGGTATGGTTGCGCGTGACCAGATGGTGGGGCCATGGCAGGTACCTGTTGCGGATGTTGCGGTAACTACCACGGCATATGATGTTTTCACCGGTGAGGCAATGGCAATGGGTGAGCGCACCCCGTTAGCATTGTTAGATGCACCGGCCTCCGGTCGCATGGCTATCGCAGAGTCGCTGATGAATATTGCTGCTGCACCGATTGCACAAATGTCTGATATCAAGTTGTCGGCAAACTGGATGGCAGCAGCCGGCTATGGCAGTGAAGACCAAGCACTGTTTGAAACCTGCTATGCGATTGGTATGGAATTGTGTCCGCAGCTGGGTATTGCAGTGCCTGTGGGTAAGGATTCGATGTCCATGCGTACCGTTTGGCAGGATGGTGACGAGCAAAAGGCCGTTACTGCGCCGTTGTCGTTGATAATTTCTGCCTTTGCACCGGTAACCGATGTACGCCAGGTACAAACGCCTCAGCTGCGTATGGATCGCGGTGACTCTACGTTGTTGTTGATTGATCTTGCAGCAGGGCAATCACGCTTGGGCGGTTCTTGTTTGGCGCAAACCTACCAATCTTTGGGTAATCAAGCACCGGATCTTGATGATGTTAACCGATTCAAAGCGGCCTTTGATGCGTTACAGTCGTGTGTCAGCCAGTCATTGATTAGCGCTTATCACGATCGTTCGGATGGCGGTTTAATCGTCACACTGTTGGAAATGGCATTTGCTGGGCACTGTGGCTTGGATGTTGATGTGTCTGCACTGGGTGATGATGCTGTTGCAGCTTTGTTCAATGAAGAGTTGGGTGCGGTTGTGCAAGTGCCTAACGATAATCTTGATGCGGTGAATACGGTATTCCGTGATCATGGTGTTGAGGCGGTGCTGAAGGCTGTTGGGCGCCCTGTGGCTGGTGATAGTGTTGTGGTTCGTGCCAATGGTGCGGATCTTATTGCCGGCAAGCGTTCGGTTTATCATGCGCGCTGGGCAGAAACCAGTTATCGAATTCAGTCACTGCGTGACAACCCTGCTTGTGCCGAGCAGGAATTTGCCAAGATAACCACAGACGATGCAGGTATTAGCCCTGTTGTGCCTTTCGATGTGAATGACGATGTTGCCGCTGAGCTGATCGCCTCTGGGGTTCGTCCCAAAGTCGCCATTTTGCGTGAACAAGGGGTTAACGGGCAGATCGAAATGGCTGCCGCATATACCCGGGCAGGGTTTGCAGCGGTTGATGTACATATGAGTGATATCATTGCGGGTCGCATCGATTTGGCCGATTTTGTTGGTTTAGTTGCTTGTGGTGGCTTCTCTTATGGCGATGTTCTTGGTGCGGGTGAAGGCTGGGCGAAAACAGTGCTTTATAATCAGGAATTACGTGCTGCATTTAAAGCGTTCTTCCATCGCACTGACACATTTGCTCTGGGCGTTTGTAATGGTTGCCAGATGATGTCGCAGCTAAAAGAGCTGATTCCGGGTGCTGATCACTGGCCGCGTTTTGTGCGTAATACCTCTGAACAGTTCGAAGCACGCTTTTCACAGGTTGAAATTACAGAATCTGCCTCAATCTTACTCCAAGGCATGCAGGGCGCGGTGATTCCGGTTGCTGTGGCTCATGGTGAAGGGCTTGCTGAGTTTGTATCAACAGATGCTGTTTCTGCGGTCAGTGACCAAGTTGCTCTGCGTTATGTGGATGCTGCGCACAAGGCGACTGAAATGTATCCGGATAATCCTAACGGCTCGCCTCAGGGTATTACCGGTTTGTGTTCCGAGGATGGTCGTGTAACTATCATGATGCCGCATCCGGAGCGGGTTTTCCGCGCCGTATCTAATTCGTGGGCACCGGATGCTTGGCAAGAAGACGGCCCATGGATGCGTATGTTCCGTAATGCACGTGTCTGGGTTGGCTAACTCGCTTTCGCAGCGTTGTGCTGGGTTTGCTTATGTACTTCGGTTTGGATTAGCCGTTACCGAAGTACACTAAAAACCGTTGTATGTGCTTGTGTCTTCAATGATTTAATAATGAAAACAGGCTATTGGACGCGGTGGTGGCAGACTTTAAATGGTCATATTGATGTCGTTTAATCGTCTGCTCGCGCAGCTTCGCCAGGGTGTTGCTGCGCAAGGCGAAAAATGCCGCTAGGCTATGTAGCGGTGAACAGGAAATAATTATGAATAAATATCCTTTATGGAAGTACTTGCTGGTACTTTTTGTGCTGGCGATCGGCATCATATATTCAGCACCGAATTTATACCCGCCGGATCCTTCCGTGCAAATATCTGGCTCCAGCGGTGGCCAGATTTTGGGGCCGAATGTCGAGCGCAGTGCTTTGGACGCATTGAAAGCTGCTGGCATCGAACATAAATCGGTGGAGTTGGAGCAATCATCCATTCTGATTCGTTTGAATCACATGGATGATCAGTTGCGTGCGAAAAAAGTCGTCGAGCAAGCATTAAAACACGATTACGTAGTTGCATTGAATTTAGCGCCAACGACACCTGAGTGGCTTGAAGCAATAGGGGCTGAGCCTATGAAGCTGGGTCTGGATTTGAGTGGCGGTGTGCACTTCTTGCTTGAGGTTGATACCAATTTTGCTATTCAGAAGCGCATCGATGGCTACCGCGGTGAAATTCAAAAGTTACTTCGCGAAGAACGTATCCGTGGTGTTATCACCGAACAAGCATTGAAGGTTGTTGGTAAATTCAAAACAGAAGAACTGCGTGATAAAGCGGTTGCTGTAGTCGCTAAGCAAAGCCGCGAACTCAGTGTTGCTGAGCGCGAAGAAGGCGGCCAATATCTGGTTGAATGGTACTTGAGTGAAGCTAAGGCTAAAGAAATCGCCAATCAGGCAGTGTCTCAAAACCTCACTGCATTGCGTAACCGAGTGAACGAGTTAGGTGTTTCTGAGCCATTGGTGCAGAAGCAGGGAACAAACCGGATCGTCGTTGAATTACCGGGAATTCAGGATTCTGCAACGGCAAAACGAATTATTGGTAAGACCGCTAACCTAGAGTTCCGCCTTGAATCCAATGGTAAGGGCCCGAGCCAAACGTTTGAGTTTCGAAATGGAGATAGCCGCCGCCGTCAGGCCGCGTTAGAACGTTCTGTAGTGATTACCGGTGATCAAGTTTCTACGGCAAGCACCAGCTTTGATGAAAATGGTCGAGCACAGGTCAACATTACATTGGATAGCCGTGGTGGCCGTCAAATGCATGCAGCGACCAAAAACAATATTGGTCGTGGCCTTGGCGTGTTGTTTATTGAACGTAAATACAAGACGCGTACCGTCACTGCAGAAGACGGTAAGCAAGAATTAGAGCGCATTCCGTACTACGACAAGAAGATTATCAGCCTTGCTACGGTTCAGTCAGCGTTAGGTGTTCAGTTCCGTATTACTGGCCTTGATTCTCCACAAGAAGCGCGTGAACTTGCACTGTTGTTGCGTGCGGGTGCATTGGTAGCCCCTGTAGACTTTGCTGAAGAGCGAACGATTGGCCCATCATTGGGTGAGCAGAATATTGCCAAGGGTATCAATGCAGTGATGATTGGTATGGGTCTTGTGCTGCTATTTATGTTTGCGTATTACAAGGTCTTTGGTCTTTTTGCCAACGTTGCTTTGGTGATGAACCTGGTTGTGCTGGTTGCAGTGATGTCGATTATTTCAGCCACGCTGACTTTGCCGGGTATTGCCGGTATCGTCTTGACGGTGGGTATGGCGGTTGATGCCAACGTACTAATATTCGAGCGAATAAAAGAAGAGATCCGCAACGGGCTATCGCCGGCTCAGGCGATAGGTGCCGGTTACGATAGGGCGTTCGTAACTATCATGGATTCCAACATTACCACGCTGTTGGTGGCAATTATTCTGTATGCCATGGGCTCAGGGCCAATTAAAGGCTTCGCGGTAACATTGTCTATCGGTATTCTGACTTCCATGTTTACCGCCATCATCGGCACACGAGCCTTAGTTAGTCTTGTGTATGGTAACCGTTCCATTAAGAAACTGGCGATTTGATCATGAAAAGTGAAAAAATATACAACTTTATGGGGCGCCGTTACATCGCCCTTGGATTGTCAGTTACCTTGTTGCTGGTTTCGATCGTTTCCTTGGCTGTTCGTGGTTTGGATTTCGGTTTGGATTTCACCGGCGGTACGTTGATTGAGCTGGGGTATCAAAAAGAAGCCAATCTTTCTCAGGTTCGTGAAGACCTAGAAGGTGCTGGATACGAGAATGCGGTCGTACAGTTCTTCGGTGCGGATACCGATGTACTGGTTCGATTGCAAAGTGATGACCCTAAGCTTGGTGATAAGATATCCACCCTATTGCAGAAGGATAACCCGGGTGTTGAGCTGCGCCGAGTTGAGTTTGTCGGGCCTCAGGTGGGTGAGGAGTTGAAAGAGCAGGGCGGTTTAGCAATGCTGCTGGCGCTTGCAGTGGTATTGATTTATATCGCTATGCGATTCCAGTTTAAATTTGGTATTGGTGCAGTAGGGGCGTTGGTTCACGATGTGATCATTACATTGGGAGCGTTTTCGTTGTTTCAGTGGGAATTTGACCTGACGGTATTGGCGGCTGTACTGGCCGTTATCGGTTACTCGTTGAACGATACTATCGTTGTTTGTGATCGTATCCGGGAAAACTTCCGTGATATGCGTAAAGGTGAATCTGTTGAAGTGATCAATGCATCACTGACACAGACTCTCAGTCGTACATTGATGACATCGATTACCACATTGATTGTGTTGATCGTACTGTTTTTTGCTGGCGGTGAGATGATTAGTGGCTTTGCCGTTGCGTTGATTATCGGTGTGACGATTGGTACTTACTCATCTATCTATGTGGCCGCGAACATCCTGCTGCTGATGCATGTCTCTCGTGAAGATCTGATTGTTGCGGTTGTTGAGAAGGAAGGTGAAGAGTTTGATGAAATGCCCTAACAATGTAGGTTAATGCAGCTTATAAAAAGCCGGCTGATGCCGGCTTTTTTGTTTCTTGGTGTTTGTTTCTCTGGTTTCTTATGACGCTATTGGCATTTAAGGGGCTAGTCGAGAAATGTCCCAAGTAGCATCTGAGCGTGTGTACAAGAAGCGGTCATGCAAGCGGTGTTCGCCACCTTGCCAAAACTCCATACTACTGACGTTGACGCGAAACCCTCCCCAGAACGTGGGCAGTGGCACTTCATGGTTTTCGAATTTCATTTTCAGTTCAACGAACTTAGTTTCAAGCAGTTTTCGTGCAGATAGACGTTCGCTCTGCTGGCTGGCCCATGCTGCCAATTGGCTTTCCTTGGGACGTGAAGAGAAATAGCGAAGCACTTCGTGTGTTGGTACCCGCTCAGCAGTTCCCGTTACGTGTACTTGTCGTTCCAGCATATGCCAAGGGAAGTGCAGGCTGATGCGTGCGTTGTTTTGCAGCTGTTGGGCTTTTCGTGAGCCGAGGTTGGTGTAGAAAACGAAGCCGTTTTTGTCGAAGTGTTTGAGTAATACGATGCGTTGGAAAGGTTGGCCGTCAGCATCGACGGTAGCGATGGTCATCGCTGTTGGGTCGTTGATCTCGGCGTCAATGGCCTGTTTTAGCCAGTGTTCAAACAAGCTTTCCGGGTGTTCGGGCAGGTCATTGCGACGCAAACCGCCCATGGTGTACTCGCGCCTGGCCTCTGAAAGATCCATAACAAAACTCTGGGTAGGACGTTGAGGCCACGCAGAGTATGTGTGGCCTACGGCAAATGGTGTTGCTTGATATCAGGATGTGCTGGCCTGATCACCCATGATCGGTTGTACAGTTTGTAGTGTTGCCTTAAAGGCACGAGGAGAGCCGCACACGATGTTGCCTGATTTCAGCATGTTGTTGCCGCCGTTGAAGTCGGCAACCAAGCCGCCGGCTTCCTGAATCATCAGAATGCCTGCTGCCATGTCCCAAGATTTCAGCCCCATTTCCCAAAATGCATCGTAACGACCGGCTGCGACATAGGCCAGATCCAGAGAAGCTGCACCTGGACGACGAACACCTGCGCTGCCAAGGGTCATGGTTTTGAGTATTTGCAGATATTTATCCATCTCTTCTTCACTGCGGTCACCAAAAGGGATGCCTGTGCAGAATAGTGCGCTTTCTTTTTCATAGCTCTTACGTACACGCATGCGACGGCCGTTGACTTGAGCGCCCGCGCCGCGTGATGCAGTGAATTCTTCGCGTTTAATCGGATCGTAAATAACACCGTGTTCGATGCGGCCATCTTTGGTGCATGCAATGGATACCGCAAATTGTGGAATGCCACGGATAAAGTTTGTTGTTCCATCGAGAGGGTCGATGATCCAGGTGTATTCGGCGGTATCCGGATCGCCTAATGTTCCCATTTCTTCAGAGATAAATGCATGATCAGGGTAAGCTTTCTTCAAAACGTATATAATGGTGTCCTCTGCAGCTTTGTCGATTTCAGTGACAAAGTCGCTGGCGCTCTTGTTTTGAACTTCAAGCTGGTCAAGGTTTTCCATCGCCCTTTCAATCGTATCACCGGCTTTTCGTGCTGCACGTAGTGCGATATTGACCATTGGATGCATAGTATGACCTGCTCAGATGCGTTGCTGGGAAGAAAACGGGCCGATTATAGCGATTTTCGGGATTTTTGCAGCGGGTTAGACACAATAAGACTGAATTAATTGTTTATTTAAGGTAGGACAAAGTGGCTGAAAGCACAGCGCTGGATCGAATTCGAATCGTATTGGTGAACACTACGCACCCCGGAAATATCGGTGGCGTGGCACGAGCGATGAAAAACATGGGGCTGAATAAGCTGTATTTGGTAGAGCCAAAACNATTCCCCGATGAGGAGGCGGTATGGCGCAGCGGTCATGCATCAGACGTGTTGGATGATGCCATCGTGACTCGCGACCTCGATGAGGCGCTCGAAGGTTGTGGTCTGGTTATCGGAACCAGCGCGCGCGAACGGCGGATCCCTTGGCCATTGATGAATCCTCGCGAAGCGGCGGCCGAATGCATCAATGAAAAAGGTGATCACGATGTTGCCGTCGTGTTTGGCCGCGAAGATCGGGGCTTAACCAACGAAGAGCTCCAAAAGTGCCATTTGCATTTAAATATTCCGACGAATGATGAATACAGTTCGCTAAACCTAGCCGCAGCCGTTCAGGTTGTAGCTTATGAATTGCGCATGACGGCGTTGGGTGATGGTCTCCCGTCAATGAAGGAGGATGTTGCTGATAAGCGTGAGTGGGATGTAAAGCCTGCGAGTAGTGGTGCCATGGAATTGTTTTTTGATCATCTGCAACAAGTGTTGGTTGATATCGAGTTCCTGGATCTGAACACTCCGCGGCAAACCATGACGCGAATGCGCCGTTTGTTTAACCGAGTGCGAATGGATGAGATGGAGCTGGCGATGATGCGCGGTATTTTGCGCAACATTCAGCGGGTAAAACAGCGAGTGGATAAGGCGCCAGAAAACGATTAGCGCATTGAGGCGGTATTTGTGCTTTTTTCGATGTCTCAGTATAATGCCGCGCCCGTATACCTGACTAAATTGGTCGGATATATTCTTGACTAAAATACTCGGGTATTAGATACTCCGGTTACTTTCAATAGAGCCTCGTTATGCGTTTAACCACTAAAGGACGATACGCTGTCACTGCAATGCTGGATCTGGCAATTAACCAGGATCAGGGCCCCATTGCGTTAGCTGATATCTCGGCACGTCAGGAAATATCCTTGTCATACCTTGAGCAGTTATTTGCCAAGTTGCGCAAGCGTTCGTTAGTGGTCAGTGTGCGCGGTCCCGGCGGTGGTTACCGCTTGGGTAAAGACATCAATGAGATATTTGTTGCCGATATTATTGATGCGGTGGACGAAAATGTTGATGCAACCAGCTGTCACGGGAAGGGTGGCTGTCAAGATGGGGTTACATGTTTAACCCATCATCTGTGGTCTGATCTGAGTACACAGATTCATGGATTTCTTAGCAAGATCAGTCTGGCAAGTTTAATAGCTCGTAAAGAAGTTAAAGCCATCTCAGATCGCCAGCAGAAACTTGAGCTGGAAAAACAGCAAGGTGATATCGCAAGCGATGATTCAGGCAGTCAAGATCTGAAGGCTGAACAGAAAAATATCGTAACCAGCGATGTGCATTAATCGAGATGATTGAGGTCGAGCATTCAATGAAACTACCGATTTACTTTGACTATTCTGCAACAACACCGGTTGACCCGCGTGTCGCTGAAAAGATGGTGGCGTGTCTGACCCCCGACGGAAACTTTGGTAATCCGGCGTCCCGTTCTCATGCTTTTGGCTGGAAAGCTGAGGAAGCGGTTGAAAACGCGCGTCAGCAGGTTGCTGACCTGATTAATGCCGACCCTCGTGAAATTGTCTGGACATCCGGTGCGACTGAATCGGACAACCTAGCCATTAAAGGCGCGGCGAACTTCTATTCGAAGAAGGGTAAACACATTATTACTTCACGTATTGAGCACAAAGCGGTACTTGATACGTGTCGTCAGCTTGAGCGTGAAGGATTTGAGGTCACTTATCTCGATCCAGATTCCGACNGTATTATCTCGCCAGAATTAGTGCGTGATGCGATTCGTGAAGACACTGTATTGTTATCATTAATGCACGTGAACAATGAAGTTGGTGTGATCACTGATATTGCGGCAATTGGCGAAATTGCGCGCGAAAATAAAGTTATTTTCCACGTTGATGCGGCGCAGAGCTTCGGCAAACTGCCCATCGATATGGCCGAAAACAAAGTTGATTTGTTGTCGATTAGCGGTCACAAAATATATGGCCCGAAAGGTATTGGTGCACTTTACGTTCGTCGTAAGCCACGTATTCGTCTGGAAGCGCAAATGCACGGTGGCGGCCATGAGCGTGGTATGCGTTCAGGTACTCTGGCGACGCACCAAATCGTTGGGTTAGGCGAAGCTGCTGCAGTGGCCAAACAAGACATGCAGAAAGATACTGAGCATGCGATTGCACTGCGTGATCGTCTGTGGAATGGCGTTAAAGATATGGAGCAAGTGCACGTTAATGGCTCTTTTGATCAGCGTATTGCTAGCAATCTCAATATCAGCTTCGCGTTTGTCGAAGGTGAGTCATTAATCATGTCATTAAAAGACTTGGCCGTTTCATCCGGTTCTGCGTGTACATCGGCGAGTCTTGAGCCTTCATACGTATTGCGCGCTTTAGGCTTAAGTGATGAGCTGGCACATAGTTCGATTCGCTTCAGCTTTGGCCGTTTCTCAACGGAAGAGGAGGTGGATTACGCGATTGAAAAAATTCATACCGCGGTCAGTAAGTTACGTGAGTTGTCGCCTCTTTGGGATATGTACAAAGATGGCATTGATCTGAATTCAGTAGAGTGGGCGGCCCACTAACGCGGGCTGCGTCGAGGAGAGATATCATGGCATATAGCGATAAAGTAATGGACCATTATGAGAACCCTCGTAACGTGGGTTCCATGGATTCCGGTGACAAGCACGTTGGCACTGGTATGGTTGGTGCACCCGCCTGTGGTGACGTCATGCGTTTGCAAATCAAGGTAAACGACGACGGTGTTATTGAAGACGCCAAGTTTAAAACCTATGGCTGCGGTTCGGCGATTGCATCCAGCTCATTGCTGACCGAGTGGGTCAAAGGCAAGACCCTTGATGAAGCACAAGAAATTAAGAATACCGAAATTGCTGAAGAATTAGCCTTGCCGCCCGTGAAGATACATTGTTCGGTTCTTGCTGAAGATGCTATCAAAGCGGCGATCAGCGATCTGAAAGAAAAACAGTAAACGGGAATCGCTGAGTTATGGCTATTTCATTGACCGAAGCAGCAGCAGCACATGTTAGAAAACACTTGGTGCAGCGTGGTGAGGGTTCAGGTATTCGTCTGGGCGTAAAAACCACCGGCTGTTCGGGTATGGCATACGTGTTAGAATATGTCGATGAACCTGCTGCGGAAGATACTGCATTTGAAGGGCATGGTGTCACCTTGTTTATTGACCCTAAAAGCCTAGTTTACCTCGACGGTACTGAATTGGATTTTGTGAAAGAAGGCCTGAATGAAGGTTTTCAGTTCAACAATCCAAACGTATCTGGCGAATGTGGTTGTGGCGAGAGTTTTACTGTTTGATTTAAACTGAATTAGATTCAGTTTCAGGGCGATCAATGATCGCCTTTTGTCTATCTGAAGGCCTCATCTGAACTGACTGATATTGGATGGTCGCATCGGCACATCGTTGTTGGATGCTGTTGTCTTGGACGTTGTCATCTTCGTTGTTATCTTCAGCGTTCCGTAAAGAGTATAGAGTTTTGCATACCTCACAGAGCTATTTCGAGTTATTCGGCCTATCTGCGCAATATGACATCGATGAAGATGCATTGTCAGTAACCTATCTCAAATTACAGCGGCAGTTCCATCCGGATAAATTTGCAGCAGCGACAGCGCAGCAGCAACGTGTGGCGCTGCAATTTGCAACGACCATCAACGAAGCCTACGAATGTCTCAAGCACCCGGTGCAGCGCGCTGAGTACTTGATGAAGCAAGCTGGGCATGATCACGAAGAGCATACTATGCAGTCTGATGGTGCGTTTTTGTTCCAACAGATGGAGTGGCGCGAAGCGCTTGAAATGGCGTCGAATTCGACCGTGCTCGACAGTATTTTTGCTGAAACCCAGGGAGCGTTGGAGCAATATCAACGGGGTTTTGATCAGGCGTTTGGTCTTCAGGATTATCAGACTGCGCAACTGAATATTGATAAAATGCAGTTCGTTTACAAATTTAGTGCTGAGCTGCAGCAAAAAGCCGATTCAATTACGGAAGCCTAAGCTTTATGGCCCTGTTACAAATTTCTGAACCTGGCATGTCGCCAGAGCCTCATAAACGCAAAATTGCTGTCGGTATCGATCTGGGTACCACTAATTCCCTTGTAGCATCGATGCGTCATGCGAATCCGGCGGTATTGCTCGGGCATGACGGCAGCGCGATTGTACCTTCGGTGGTTCGTTATCGCGCTGATGGTATTGATATCGGTGTCGAAGCCGTCGCGCAACAGTCTATCGATGCAAAAAATACGATTGTTTCTGTTAAGCGATTAATGGGTCGTACCGCAGATGATGTTCTTAAAATCGGCAACCAAGCCGGTGTTTCATTTGTTGAGCGTGATGACAACGTACCGGGCATTCAAACCGTAGCTGGAGTCAAAACTCCGGTAGAAGTCTCCGCAGATATTTTGCGTGTACTTCGTTTGCGGGCTGAAGAGTCGATGGATGGGTCAGTGGACGGTGCTGTTATTACCGTGCCTGCCTATTTTGATGATGCACAGCGTCAGGCAACGAAGGATGCTGCGTCATTAGCTGGGCTTAAAGTCTTGCGTTTGCTCAACGAGCCAACAGCAGCAGCTGTCGCTTATGGGTTAGACCAAAAAAATGACACGACTATCGCCGTTTATGATCTCGGTGGCGGTACGTTTGATATTTCAGTTTTGCGCCTCTCGAAAGGTGTTTTTGAAGTGCTGTCCACCGGTGGTGATTCTGCGTTGGGTGGTGATGATTTTGACCTTGCGATTGCGTTGTGGGCAAAAGAGCAGTTGGGTATTGGCGATCTTGATGCCGGCCAATATCGTGAGTTAATGCGTCTTGCTAGAGCGGCTAAAGAAGCCCTGTCAGATAACCAGGAAACTGAGCTATCTATCGCTTTTGCTGGTGTATCGATTAACCTCAGTCGACAAAAATTCGCTGAATTGGTTGAGCCGCTTGTTCGTCGTAGCCTCGATGCCTGTCGGCTGGCACTGCGAGATGCTAAGTGTTCAGTCGACGATATTGATGAAGTGGTTATGGTTGGTGGTTCTACACGAACTTTGTATGTGCGTGAGCAAGTCTCGGCCCTATTCGGTAAGCCGGTTTTGACGGATATTGACCCAGATCAGGTGGTTGCACTCGGTGCTGCCATTCAGGCAGATATTCTTGTAGGTAATAAACCGGATAGTGATCTGTTGTTATTGGATGTGATTCCGCTGTCTCTCGGGCTCGAAACAATGGGTGGCTTGGTTGAAAAGGTAATCCATCGTAATACAACGATTCCGGTCGGTATGGCGCAGGAATTCACCACCTATAAGGATGGTCAGACCGCGATGGTTGTGCATGTTCTGCAGGGTGAGCGCGACCTAGTCGAAGACTGTCGTTCGCTTGCACGGTTTGAATTGCGTGGTATTCCGCCAATGGCTGCCGGCGCTGCAAAAATCCGTGTGACGTTCCAAGTCGATGCTGACGGGTTGTTGTCGGTGGCAGCCAAAGAGACAGAGTCGGGTGTGCATGCCAGTGTTCAGGTTAAGCCATCGTATGGATTGGGCGATGAAGAAATTACCAATATGCTCAAATCCTCCTACGATCACGCGGCAGATGATAAAGATGCACGAGCGTTGCGTGAGCAGCAGGTGGATGCAGATCGGTTGCTAGAGTCTCTGATTGGTGCGATGCGCGATGATGGTGACGCATTGCTAAGCGATACCGAAAGTCAGCAAATTGTTGCCGAGATGGAAGCCTTGGCAAAAGCCCGAAATGAGCTGGATGCTATTGCTCTGAAACAAAAAATTGAAGCGGTCTCTCAGGCAACAGACTTTTTCGCTGCACGGCGTATGGATGCAGCAATCAAACGAGCCCTGTCTGGCCATACACTCGAAGAAATCGACCCGGATCAAAAATGATGGGTAGCGAGGATTTATCATGACCAAAATTATCGTTCTTCCTCATGAAGATTTATGCCCGGAAGGAGCGGTCATTGAAACCGATCCGGGTGTGTCTGTTTGTGAGGCAATGTTGAAAAACGATATTGAGATCGAACATGCTTGTGAGCTTTCATGTGCTTGTACAACCTGCCACATTATCGTGCGCGAAGGGTTGGATAGCATGGAAGAGTCCGATGAGTTGGAAGATGATATGCTCGATAAGGCGTGGGGGCTTGAGCCTGAGTCGCGTCTGAGTTGTCAGGCGATTGTCGCCGATGAGGATTTGGTAGTTGAGATTCCGAAGTACACCATCAATATGGTATCTGAGCGTCATTGATTTGGGCTGGTGTTTGGTTCCCCTATTGATATGTAAAGGAGAGAGCGCATGAAGTGGACAGATGTGTACGATGTGGCAATCGCATTGTCTGATGCACACGACGGTGTTGACCCATTAACGGTTAACTTTGTTGATCTACGCAATTGGGTCATGGCCCTTGAGGGTTTTGACGATTCTGCGGATCGCTGCGGCGAAAAAATTCTAGAAGCGATTCAAGCTGCCTGGATTGAAGAGGCTGAGTAAATATCGGCTTTTCATCATCGGCAGTGGCTTTCACGAATATGCGTAGTCGAACGGTTTGTTACTGACGCTTTTGGGGCCTTTGGCATCTGGGTATTTATTCAATCTTTTGCTATCTTCAGGCCCACAGCAGTTAGTTACAGGCCTAACAACACAGTGTGATACTTTTCACACGGATAAACCCCGGTTTGCAACGTTTTTGCGCCGGGGTTTGTTGTTTTTAGGTGGGCTGTTGGATCCTTCCGGAATGATAAAGTTAGCGAATAAGGAGATATGCGATGCATCCATTAAAGTACGGTATTTGCCTGATTTTACTGGTCGTTAGCAGTTGGGCTCAGGCCATTGAATACCAGTTGGATATCAAAGGCACACACGCGTTTATTCAGTTTCGTATTCAGCATTTAGGCTACAGCTGGTTATATGGCCGTTTTGATCGATTTGATGGCCATTTTAATTTTGATGCCAAAAAGCCTGCTGCAGCCAGTGCTGACATTGAAGTTGATATTGCCAGTTTGAATACTAATCATGCTGAGCGAGACAAACATTTATTGGGTCCAAAGTTCTTTGACGTAAAAAAATACCCTAAGGCAACATTCAAAAGTACTGGTTATACACCGAACAATGACGGTTCTGGTGTATTAACCGGTCTGATGACTATCAAAGGCATTACCAAGCCTATTGCCGTTGAGGTTGTGCGCATTGGTGGTGGTCCTGATCCTTGGGGTGGCGTCAGACAGGGCTTTAGTGGGCAGGCCAAGATTTCGTTGGCAGATTTTGGGTTTATGCAAAATTTGGGGCCAAGTTCTCGTGAAGCCGAACTGATTATTGACCTTGAAGGTATCAAAAGGTAACTCAACGGGCGGTGATCGTGCGAAAGTCTTCGCGACTGGTGCGGATTTTGCGTATAATCGCCGCGGTTTTTATATGTCATTTTCGGAGAAAAATTAATGGCTACAGAGCGTACTTTATCCATCATCAAACCTGACGCCGTTGCTAAAAATGTTGTTGGCGAAGTTATCAGCCGGTTCGAGAAAAACGAATTGACTGTTGTTGCTGCCAAAATGGTGCATTTAGACGATAAAGCAGCGGGTGGTTTCTACCAAGAGCATGCTGAACGTCCGTTTTATGGCGAATTGGTTGAATTCATGACTTCTGGCCCGGTTGTTGTTCAGGTCTTGGAAGGTGAAAATGCCATCGCCAAAAACCGTGAACTGATGGGTGCAACTAACCCAGCAGATGCTGCGGAAGGCACTTTACGTAAAGATTTTGCTGAATCTGTTGGCCGTAACGCTGTTCACGGATCCGATTCTCCAGAATCAGCGGCTCGTGAAATCGCGTATTTCTTTGCCGAAACTGAACTTTGCCCGCGTTAATTAGGATTTAAAATTACCATTATGGTCGCAGAAGCTTCACCACAGCGCCAGGCAGAACTGGCTCCGTATACTGATCCGGATACCGGCAAGGTTAATTTGCTGGGATTGTCTGCTGAACGCATGGAAGCTTTTTTTGCAGTGCTGGGAGAAAAACGTTTTCGTGCCCAGCAAGTGCTCAAATGGATTCACCATTTGGGTGCCGAACAGATTGATGATATGACGAATATCAGCAAGAAGTTACGTGCAAACCTGAATGAAATTGCAGAAATTCGTGCACCAGAAATTGTGATGCAAAAAGATTCCAGCGATGGAACGCGCAAGTTCATTATGTCTGTGACCGGTGGTAGTCGCATCGAAACGGTTTTTATTCCTGACGGTGATCGCGGTACGTTATGCGTGTCGTCTCAGGTGGGTTGTTCGCTCGACTGCAGTTTTTGTTCGACGGGTAAGCAAGGCTTTCAGCGCGATCTGAAAGTATCCGAGATTATCGGGCAGGTTTGGTTGGCGGCGAAATCGTACGATTCGTTGATGCCTGGTGCTGATCGTCGCGTTACAAACGTTGTGATGATGGGCATGGGTGAACCACTGCTGAATTTCGATAACGTTGTGGATGCCATGAATCTGATGCGCAACGATTATGGGTACGGAATTTCGAAGCGTCGTGTGACGCTGAGTACCTCGGGTGTGGTTCCGGCGTTGGCGAAGCTGTCTAGCGTGACGGATGTGTCCTTGGCAATTTCATTGCATGCGCCGAACGATGAGTTACGTAACGAGCTGGTGCCGATAAATCGTAAGTACCCGATTGAATTATTGTTGGCAACATGCCGGCAGTACATGGATGACTTACCTGACACACATCGGGTAACGACGGTTGAGTATACCCTTATCAAAGGGGTGAATGATTCGACCGCTCAGGCTCAGGAATTGGCCATATTGTTGAAAGATTTCCCCTGTAAGATTAATCTGATTCCGTTCAATCCGTTTTCCCTGTCGTCTTATGAAAAGCCAGGGCAAAATACGATCAAGCGCTTTCAAACGACGCTGATGCAAGCGGGCTTTATTACCACGGTGCGAACGACGCGTGGTGATGATATCGATGCCGCATGTGGCCAGTTGGTCGGTCAGGTCGCGGACAAAACGCGGCGTAGTGCACGTTATCAACAAAAGCAGATTGATGAATCTGTTGTCAGAATCATAAAGTGATTACATACTAACCGGTATTCCTTTATATATTGGTAGGGTAGTCAGCAGGCTATTTGTATAACGCAAATGGCTGGTCGAAAGTAGATGCAGCATTAACGAATGTATATTGATTGTTCAGTGGCATCTTTCGGCAACAGAAAAGACCATTCAACGTACCTGACAAAAATTAGCGAATAATAAATGCAAAGCCGTCAGAAATACCACGCATCTTTCCCATTCTCACTTCGTGTAGCGGTGATAACACTGTTAGCGGCTTTTGTGACCGCGTGTGTCACTACCGAGCCCAAGCTTTTTCAAGATAACGTTTCGAAAGATAAAGAAGTGGAAGCACGTGTGCAAATTGGTTTGACCTATCTGAATAAGGGGGAGCCAGAAAAAGCCATTATGCAGTTGAAACGCGCACTGGATGTGAACCCTGATTCTGCACGTGTGAATGAGGTGTTGGCGCTGGCGTTTGAAAATGCACAAGAATACGACGTCGCCAAAGATCACTTCAAGCGTATGCTGTCTTTGGATAGCTCGTACACGCGTGGTCGGGCAAACTATGGTTACTACCTGATGCGTAGACAAGACTTCAAAGAAGCATACAGGCAACTCAATCTGGTTATCGCCGACATTTATTATTCTCGTCGGGCAGCAGCTTTTCAGCAGCTGGCCTATGCCGCGGCGAAAATTGGCAAAAAAGATGACGAGGTTGAGTACTTCTACACACGGGCCTTGGGGCTCGATGAGAGTTTGACCTCTGCAATGATAGACTTGGCGCAGATTTTGTATAAAAACGAGGATTACGCAAAATCGCAAATCTATTTGGATCGCTATCGTGAGAAAGTGAGGCCATCGAGCGCAGAAGCCCTTTTGTTGGGCATTAAACTCGCTCGCGTGTTTGAGGACAAACACGATGAGGCTAGTTATGCTCTGGCTCTTAGAAACCTATACCCAAGATCAAAGGAATATCTCGAGTATATAAAAGGCATCCGCGACGCGGATGACTGATTTGGGGAAGTTAAGGTGGACGTAGCCGTTGTACCTGTTAACGAACAGCTGAAAAAGGCTCGTAAGAAGGCCTCATGGAGTCAAGAGCGTGTCGCAGAAACGCTGAATCTGACTGTCAGTGTCGTAGCTCGTCTAGAAAACGGTGAGTTCAATGAATTGCCAAAAGGTCCATTCGTGACCGGTTATATCCGCGCTTACGCAGGTTTATTTGATCTTGATGCGGATAGCTTAATTACCGTACTTCATTCTGAACACAGCGAAAGTGCACCGCTGGCACCTGCGGATTTTCAGGAGCCGGAGATGCATAACACTAAGCTGAGCGCTGGCTTTGAACATAAAAAGTACCGCACTGCATACGGCATTGCTGCTGCGGTTGGCATGCTGGTGTTGCTGGCTCTTTATTCGTTGTTGCAGGTAACACCTGAGGCCATTGGCGATACCTATGAGCAGCACGATGCAGTAATGGTTAAGCAGGCGTTGGCGAGCTTAGTCAGTGAGCCGACAGATATTGGCGCCTCAAATACTTCTGATTACACACCTTCTGCAACGGTGAATACGCCACAATTACTGCCAGCAGCAGCCTCGGTAGCTGTCTTGCCAGTGAAGGTTCATAGTAGTGTTGAAGGCATTTTGGCGATGCGATTTTCCGGCGATTGCTGGGTTGAAGTGAAAGATGCCGACGGCGAATTGATCTTTGCGTCCGTTAAAGGTGCTGATGATGTTGTGCAATTGGAAGGCGATGCGCCGTTTCATGTGACTTTGGGTTATGCGCCTGCGGTCATGCTCAGTTATAATGGCAAGCCTGTGAATATTCAAAGTGGGCGAACCAATGTCGCCCGATTGGTTGTCGGAAACACCTGAACATGAAATTTCAAGCAACGATTGCACGTCGAAAGTCCCGTCAAATAATGGTTGGTGATGTGCCAGTAGGTGGTGATGCCCCTATTAGTGTGCAAAGCATGACGAATACAGAAACCTGTGATGTCGATGCGACAGTGGCGCAGATTCAGCGTCTGGAAGATGCTGGCGCTGATATTGTTCGGGTTTCAGTGCCGAGTATGGAGGCCGCCGAGGCTTTTGGTGAGATCAAGAAGCGGGCAAATGTCCCCTTGATTGCCGATATCCATTTTGACTACAAAATTGCTCTGCGTGTTGCTGAGTTGGGCGTCGACTGTTTACGCATAAACCCCGGTAATATCGGCAAAGAAGATCGTATTAAAGCCGTTATTGATGCGGCCAAAGCGAACGATATCCCGATTCGTATCGGGGTTAACGCGGGTTCTCTTGAAAAAGACCTGCAAAAAAAATACGGTGAGCCAACGGCTGACGCGCTAGTTGAATCTGCAATGCGACATGTTGAAATTTTGCAGCGCCATAATTTTGAGAACTTTAAGGTGTCGGTCAAGGCATCAGACGTTTTTATGGCGGTTGAAGCTTATCGAAAGTTAGCCACAAAAATCGAACAGCCTCTGCATTTAGGCATTACTGAGGCGGGCGGTTTGCGTTCCGGCACGGTCAAGTCGTCGATTGGCCTTGGTAGCTTGTTGATGGATGGCATCGGCGACACTTTACGGGTATCGCTGGCAGCTGATCCTGTCGAAGAAGTCAAAGTCGGTTTTGATATTCTCAAATCCCTGCATATTCGTAGCAACGGTATCAATTTTATTGCGTGTCCAAGTTGTTCGCGCCAAAATTTTGACGTCATTAAAACCGTTAATGCCTTGGAAGAGCGCTTGGAAGACGTGCGAACGCCGTTGGATGTAGCGATTATTGGTTGTGTGGTGAACGGCCCGGGTGAGGCAAAAGAAGTCGATGTCGGTTTGACCGGCGGTACTCCAAATAATCTGGTGTATGTCGACGGAAAGCCGGATCATAAGCTCAGTGAAGATGAGCTGATCGATAGTCTGGAAAATCTGGTTCGCGAAAAAATTCGTGAAAAAGAAGCGGCAGACGAGCAAATCATTGCCAAGACCTAGGGCTTTCAACAATAATAAGCCCCTTTTTATTCGCCTGAACACAACGTTTTAAGCTCTTATGTCTGCATCAATTCAACATATTAAAGGCATGCCCGACCTGTTGCCGGAACAAACAGGTCTGTGGCAAGCAGTGGAATCCATCGCCACCGGGTTGCTTCAAAGCTACGGGTATAACGAAATTCGTTTGCCGATCGTAGAATATACCGATCTTTTTAAACGCTCTATTGGTGAGGTTACCGATATCGTCGAAAAAGAAATGTATACCTTCCGTGATCGTAACGAGGAGTCGTTGACTCTGCGCCCTGAAGGCACTGCCGGCTGTGTGCGTGCAAGCCTGCAGCATCGATTGTTGGACAACCAACAGCAGCAGCGTCTTTGGTATAAAGGCCCAATGTTTCGTTATGAAAAACCGCAAAAAGGCCGTCAACGTCAGTTTCATCAATTAGGCGTTGAAACATTTGGTATTGCGACCGCCGATATTGATGCAGAGTTAATTGTATTGGCTTATCGTCTTTGGCAGCGTCTTGGTCTTCAAGACCATGTTGCTTTGCAAATTAATACCATTGGGTCGTTAGAGGCTCGTAATGCGTTTAAGACCGCTTTGGTCGATTATCTGACTGTATTTAAAGATGATCTGGATGAAGATAGTCAAAGACGTCTTGAATCCAACCCGCTGCGTATTCTTGATTCAAAATCAGAACGTACGCAGAGCATTTTGGAAAACGCACCAGATTTGCATGATTACCTTGATGAAGACGCGCAAGCTGAGTTTGAGCGGCTGAAAGGGTTGTTGGATGCGATGTCGATTCCTTATACAGTAAATACCCGTTTGGTGCGTGGTCTCGACTACTACAATAAAACGGTTTTTGAATGGGTAACCGACGCTTTGGGCGCTCAAGGCACAGTATGTGCGGGTGGACGCTATGACGGTTTGGTTTCGCAGCTTGGCGGAAAACCGGTGCCTGCCGTTGGTTTTGCCATGGGGCTTGAGCGTTTATGTTTGTTGATTGCAGAGGTTACAGAGCTACCAGTAGACCCTCAGCAACTGGACATTTATTTTGTTATTGCAGCAGATACTGCGCATTATGCCCGTGCAATGACAGCCGCCGAATCGATTCGTCATGCGAATCCTTCTGTGAATATGGTGACACACTGTGGCGGCGGTAGTTTTAAAAGTCAGATGAAGAAAGCCGATAAAAGCGGTGCAGCATTTGCGCTGATTGCCGGCAGTAACGAATTGGAGCAGGGCGTTGTTGCCCTCAAGCCTTTGCGTGGGGATAAAGCGCAAGAGCAACAAAATATCGCTATCGAGCAGTTGCCCGAAGTGATCAAACAATTATTTGCAGCCTAATCTGGTAAACACCAGCGAATAAGTAATAAGGATTAAACGTGGATAGCTATCGTACAGAGGAAGAACAGGTCGAGGCGATCAAAAAGTTCTTCAAAGAATATGGCACGAAAGTACTGTTGGCTGTGGTTGTTGCCGCGGGTGCTTTTTTTGGTATCAAGAGCTACCAGCACAATGAGCGTTCAGATCGTGAAGCGGCAAGTACCTACTACAACCGCATGGTAGAGATCGTGCCAGCTCAAGGTGCCGTTTCTGACGAGGACCAGCCGGTTTTTGATGCTGCTTACGCAGCATTGTTGAAAGACTTTTCCGATACTACTTATGCCAGCTATGCTGCCTTCTTTAAAGCGCGCATGGATGTGACTGACGGTAATTTGGATGAAGCCGAAAAAACCTTGCGCTGGGTAGTTGAACAGCAAGTGAACGATGAACTGGTCGGTTTGGCGAATCTGCGTCTGGCGAAAGTGCTGGCTGCAAACGAAAAAGCCGAAGATGCGTTGGCACTGGTTAAGCAACCTCAGGGCGGTTTCGCGAGCAGTTATGCTGAAACCGAAGGCGATATTCTGGTTCAATTGGGTAAAAATGAAGAGGCACTGACAGCTTACGAGAAAGCTGAAGCCTTGCGTGACGGTCGTGAATCGATGACCAGCAGATTGTTAACGATGAAAATCGATAGCCTGAAAGAAGGGCAGCAGGACAAGCTGCACGCGTTTGGCGCAAGCTCTGAAGAAGCTGAAGCGGATAAAAACGCCGAATAACGCCCACAATAATTAAAATACCGGAACCCACAGGCCAATGATAAAAAGATTTAACTTGAAGCCCCTGCTTGCCGTTTTTCTGATTCTTTTTATCAGTGCTTGTGGTTCAACCGATAAGCCTAAACCAACACCGCTTGAATCTTTCAAGCCAGAAGTCAAACTTCAGTATCTCTGGAGTCGTAAGATTGACGAGTTAGGTGTTTATTTTCAAAAATTTGAAATGCTCGATGATGTTAGTTTCATATATGTTGCAACCGAAGATGGCAAGATTTATCAAATCTCAAAGGATGACGGCTCAACCGGCTGGGATGTAAAACTGCCGGTACCGTTGACTGCAGGCGTTGGTCTAGNCCGTGAGCGTGTGTATGTCGGCACTCTTGACGGCCGTCTGGTTGCTTTGGATAAAAACACCGGCGAAGAAGTGTGGCAAAAACAGCTCAGTAGTGAGCCGGTAAGCCCACCCTCTATTTCTGAAGACCTATTAGTTATCCACACCAATGATGGTGCGGTTTATGCCCTTAACACCGACAATGGCGAGCAGCTTTGGAAGTACAGCTCCAATATGCCTTCGTTAACTATTCGTGGAACCAGTCCTGCTCAGTTTTTTGCCAACTTTGTTGCTGTTGGTTTAGCTAACGGTAAGCTGGTAATCCTGGATCGCGCAACCGGTCAGGCTCGCTGGGAAAATAAAGTTGCTATTCCGCAAGGGGATACGGAAATCGAACGTATTGTTGACGTCGATGCGCGTCCACTGATTATGCGTGATAAATTATTTGCCGTGAGTTACCAAGGTCGTGTTGTTGCTTACGATTTGCAGAATGGGCGTACCTTGTGGGCTGAAGATGATTCCAGCTATCGAGACCTTGCTGCCGGCTACGGTAACCTTTATGTGGCGAGCAGCGATGGGTCGTTGATCGCATATGACGAAGATTCAGGTAACATCCGTTGGGTTCAGGATGCCTTACTCTACCGTCAATTGACCGCGCCAGTACTGATTGGTGGTTACATTGCGATTGCTGATTTTAACGGCTATCTGCACCTGCTTTCACAAATTGATGGGCATTTTGTGGCCCGTAAACGTATCGACTTTGCGCCCAAGGGGCGTTGGCATAACGATCGCCAATGGAATGTTCGTCGTATGCTGAAACCTAATTCTGGCGTTCGAGTGCCAGTTCTGGTTGATGGTAACCGTATATTTACACTTGCCAATGATGGCAGTCTCAAAGCCTTCGAACTGTTTGAAATCCAATAAGTCCGATTACCGCGATAAGCGGTAATCTTTCGCTTTTAACCGATGTGATCATTCCATGCTCCCAGTAGTTGCCCTTGTTGGGCGTCCCAATGTTGGTAAATCCACGCTATTTAACCGGTTGACCGGTTCGCGTGATGCCATAGTCGCGAATTATTCGGGGCTCACCCGTGATCGCAAGTATGGCGAAGCCAAGATCGACGGGCGCCGTTTTATGGTTATCGACACGGGTGGCCTTAGTGCCAGTGAAGAAACCGATATTGATCGTGAAATGGCGGCGCAGTCGTTTCAGGCCGTTCAGGAAGCCGATGTTGTTTTGTTTATTGTCGATGGGCGAGCAGGCATGATGCCGGACGATGCCTGGGTGATTGACAAGCTTCGTGCCGCCGGGAAACCATTCATGATGGTGGTGAATAAAGTTGATGGTGTGAACATTGATGTAGCATTGGCGGATTTTTACAGCGTCGGTGCAGAGTCTTTGTATCCGATCACGGCGACACAAGGTCGTGGTGTAGGTAATCTCATGGAAGATGTTCTCGATCGACTGCCACCACCGCCGGAAGAGGATGATGTCAATGCCAGTAAAGGCACCAAAATTGGTATTGTTGGTCGCCCAAATGTGGGCAAATCTACCTTGGTAAACCGCATGTTGGGTGAAGAACGCGTGGTGGTTTTCGACATGCCGGGAACGACGCGTGATTCTATTTACATCGATTATGAAAGGCACGAGAAGCCTTATACATTGATTGATACCGCAGGTGTAAGACGTAAGAAAAACGTACGGGAAACCGTCGAAAAGTTCTCTATCGTTAAAACCCTGCAAGCGATTGATGATGCAAACGTTGTTGTTCTGGTTGTGGATGCCCAGGAAGATCTTGTTGATCAGGATTTACACTTGTTAGGCTTATGTATTCAAGCGGGTCGAGGCTTGGTTCTAGCAGTTAACAAATGGGATGGCTTGGATCAGGATCAGAAAAAGCGTATCAAGAGTGAAATCGATCGTCGTCTTAATTTCATCGATTATGCGGAAGTCCACTTTATTTCAGCGTTGCATGGCAGTGGTGTAGGCAAACTCTATGAGTCTGTCGATCGGGCTCATGAGTCGGCAACCAAAAAGCTGCAAACCAAACGTTTGACAGAAATTCTTGAAGTTGCGTGTGAGCAACACCAGCCGCCGTTGGTGGGTGGTCGTCGTATTAAGTTGCGTTATGCGCATGCAGGGGGCTCTAATCCGCCGATTATCGTGATCCATGGTAACCAAACGGATAAACTGCCGGATCATTATAAACGCTATTTGGAAAAGACCTTTCGCCGTGAGTTAGGTCTGTGGGGTACACCCATACGGATGGAATTCCGTACTTCTGAAAACCCGTTTGAAAACAAACCGAATAAACGCTCCAAGAAAGAAGTTTTTCGTCGTGAAAAATCTCAAAAACGCGGGCGTCGCGGTAATAACAAGCAGTCTCCTCGCTAAGCGAGCCACTGCGCAGTATCAAAATGACGCCGTTTGGCGTCATTTTTTTAGCCGTTGTTTTAGCAATCTGTAGATTTAACCGTTACGAGTGAACCGTTTTTTGATAAACGCACTCACCTTTTCTTCAAATTCCGCCGGGTTGTCGACCATCAATGCGTGGCCAGCACGTGATACGGTATCCAGCTCGCCGGCTGGAAGGGTTTCATAAGCCATTTTTTCAGCAGTTTGTCGGCCCAGAATTGCAGATGCTTGCCCGCGCAGTATCAGTGAGGGGCATTGAATCTTTCTGAGGGCACCCCATAGCTCTTCATTTAATGGCGCTTTCAGATCTGAGGCATTGCCCTTGTTGGATTCCGGGTTCCATAACGCAGTGCTGAAAGCTGGGTCGGTTTTTGGGGTCCACTGCTCGTTATGCCATTTTAGGCCGTGCTCGGCCATTTTTTGCACTCGTTCAGGCTCTGCAAACAAATAGATGTCCGCCAGGTATTGCTGAAAGCTCGCGTGGTCAGAAAAGAAGCGGGGCGTATTTTCTGCATCTTGGCGTACTTTTTTCACCCCAGCAGCACGTACATCCGGCCCCGTATCTGCACAGACGAAACTGAGCGGTTGAAATTGGTGGCGCGCGATCATCAGCATGGCGACGCGAGCCCCCAGTGAGTGGCCTATGATATGCCACTTTTTAAACGGCTGGGCTCGAATCAGTGCTATGACGTCAATGGCCAGTTGAGAGTGGCTATAGGTTTCGTTTGGATCCCAATCAGAATCGCCATGGCCACGAAAGTCGACACTGATAACCGGATAATGATGGTTCAGGCGAGTGCTTAATCCGTCGAAAATATGCGCGTCGTTGGTGAAACCGTGTAACAACAGACAGCATGTCTCGTTGTTATCGTGGGGCAAATACAGGTAGTGGAGATTGAGGCCATCATCGGCCTGATAGTAGCGGCTTTGCATCGTGGTTGACTTTGAAGTCTCTCGCGGTAATGTTGAGTTCAAATCAGCTATTGTACGACCTAACTGCGATGACACAAGTAACACAAACCATTCAGGGTAAAAGATCTACGCGCATACACTCGAGTTGGCTGCCCGTGCTGCAGGCAGAATTGGATATGCCTTATATGCAAAAGTTGCGTGATTTTTTGCAAGCAGAAAAGGCCGCAGGGAAAACAATTTATCCCAAAGGCGAGCATGTTTTTGCCGCATTTGATGCCACGCCATTGGATCAGGTGAAGGTCGTTATTCTTGGGCAAGACCCTTACCACGGCGATAATCAGGCCCATGGGTTGAGTTTTTCGGTGCCGCCAGGTCAGCGTGTTCCGCCGTCGCTGGTTAATATCTACAAAGAGCTGCATGCTGATACCGGATTTATAATCCCTCAACATGGTAACTTGGTGTCTTGGGCACAGCAGGGCGTGCTTTTGTTGAATAGTGTTTTAACGGTTGAGCAAGCGAAAGCAGCATCGCATCAAAATCGCGGCTGGGAGGCGTTTACGGATGCGGTTGTTGAGGCGTTAAATCAACATCGCTCAGGGTTGGTATTTATGCTGTGGGGCGCTTATGCGCAACGCAAAGGTAAAAAGATTGATAGAACTCGTCATTTGGTGTTGGAAGCACCACATCCATCCCCCTTGTCAGCCCATCGCGGTTTTTTGGGGTGTCAGCATTTTTCGCAAGCTAACCAATACCTCCAGGCGCAAGGGGCCGCGCCCATTCATTGGCAGCTTGATCCTTGATGGAAGCGCGCAGCGTTAGTGCTGGTTATAAGGCCGCATGTGCTGATGCAGCCTAGGCTTGAGTTTACAGGTATCTGTTACGCATCAACCGTGTATGGAAGTGGTAAAAACTCAACGATATCTACAGCGATATCATTCACAAACAGCGTTGGGGATTCTTTAGCCGAGTCAGTCAGCACCATCAGGATTTGCCATGTGTGAGAGTCTAATTGCACTGATGATGCGATGTTCCCTTGATTTTGTGAGCCAGCTTCTAGGCTGACGCTTGCAGCTACGGCTATTGCCGCAGCTGCATCGGTAGAGCCCGAACGGACAATAGCCACATACATATGACGCTTCATCTTGCCGAGGTATTTCATGCGAGCGACGATTTCTTGTCCGGTATAACACCCTTTGGTGAAGCTGATGGCCGGGGTTTCTTGGTAATTCAACATTTGAGGGATAAACAGCTCGACGCTATCTGCTTCAACAAACGCCAAGCCGCTGGCTTGAGCGATCAAGGTCGCTTGGCGACTGTCTGAAATCCATTCGGCGGGAACATCACTGAAGAGTGCAGTCAACGCTGCAGATGTTCCGGTTACCTGATATGCGTTGACACTTGCGTTAACGCAAACAATGATGACGTCATTCGCAATCAGCTGTGCATAATTTTCTGTCGGTAAACTATCGGTTTTAGAGGCTAACCATGTCGCCGCGGCGGCACCGTGTAACCCGACACAAACGATATCGGTTTGAGCTATCTCGGCTTTGGAAAATACGATGTACTTTTTAAGAGCAGCTAGGCCCGCATCGGCAATACTCTCGTGCAATTGCAGGCGATAGCACTGTTCGTCTGAACTGCTGATGCGGAAGGATGACAGCATTCGTCCTTTGGGCGTGCTGTGGGTGCCTAACCCGGCCATAGAGGTGGTAAGTTGATTAACATCACAGCTGAGCTGACCTTGTAGAAATGATGCAGCATCCGGGCCTTTAACTTCGAGTGTGACCTGATCTGTCTGGCCATAGACTGCATTTTCTTTCAAGGTCAGTGGCAAGGTGGCTTCGCCAGTGGCTATCAGCTGCTCGATTGAGCGGTCAGACATGGGGGGAATTCCTCTGGGGTTGTGGATACCTGATCGATGTTTCTGCTGTCGGACGCCAAACTACAGGCCATATATTGGTAGGTAAACGTTTTTATCGGATGCTGCTTGGGGTCCGGTGATCCGATCAGGATTTTTGACACGGTTGGTGTAGTGATTGGATCAATCGCATATAATACGCACCTTTACTCAGAAACTGTAGATGCATATGTCTGACAATGATAACTCACGTGTCTATTGGCACAGTCGCCGCGGCATGCTGGAAGTTGATCTGGCCTTGATGCCGTACGCGAAAGAAGTTTACCCGTCCATGAGTGATGAGGATAAAGCGATTTATCGTCGTTTGCTTGAAGAGGAGGATACCCAATTGTTTGCTTGGGTATTGGATCGGGAAAAGCCTGAAGATCCTGAGTTGGCTAAAATGATGGGCCACATTCTTGAATATACCCGTACACCTAAAGGCTGAAATCAACGACACCAGATTTGCAATGAATCTGGCGTTTGCTTTGGTGGCAGTGGTCAGTGTGTTGCTGGCCCTATTGTTATCGTTTGATGATAATTGGGTGTTAGTTCTTTTCGTCGTTATGTTTTTGTTGCCGTGGATTTGGCTTGCTCAGACATATCGGATGCTTGATTGTCAAAAAACNAATAGTTTGTTGTTGGTTGATGGCGCTTGGCACTGCCGGTTTTCGCAAGCACATCCATGGCAATCGATTGAACCTCCGAAACTGCTCTGGTGTGATAGTGCGTTGATAGTGATGGTCTATCGTGTGGGCGGGTATCGTGGGCACCAATATTTTTATCTTACCCCGCGTTGTAGTGATGTTCGACTCTTTCGGCAGTTGCTTTGTCAGATCCGTTTTGACGCTTTTGCTGATGTGTTGGGCCGCACTGCGTTATAGTGCGCCCTTATGTGTTAAGACATATTTGAAGATGTTATGGCGTTTTTCCATCGATAGAGCCGATGCTTGATTCGCTATGAAAGTCTGGCGGGCAGAGGATGGTATCCCCTGAATCTGGCAGCATATCGGGGTAGTCGAGGTTGTAGTGCAGCCCGCGACTCTCTTTTCGATTTATCGCGCTGTGAACAATGATCTCAGCGACTAGCACCAAGTTTCTCAATTCCACCAAGTCGCCGCTGATGCGGTAGTTGCGATAGTAATCTTGAACTTCTTGTTTGATCAAACTGATCCGATTGAGTGCGCGTTTTAGGCGCTTTTCGCTTCTGACAATACCGACGTAATCCCACATGACCTGACGTAGCTCATGCCAGCTATGCGAGATGGTGACGTCTTCTTGAGATTCTGTAACACGTGATTCATCCCAGCCTGGGCTGTGGTTGATGTCGTCGACATCATCAATTGTCTCACGTATGTGATCGGCCGCAGAGCGGGCATACACTAAGCATTCCAGCAGAGAGTTGCTGGCCATGCGGTTAGCACCATGTAGCCCGGTGAAAGCAGTTTCGCCGATGGCCAGCAGCCCCGGCAAATCGGTTCGACCGGCATCATCAATAACGATACCACCGCATGTGTAGTGCGCAGCAGGTACGACAGGAATTGGCTCTTTGGTGATATCGATACCCAGCTCCAGGCACCGCTTAGCCACAGTTGGGAAGTGCTGGCGAATAAATGCGGCTGGCTTGTGGCTGATGTCCAGATAAACACAGTCGAGACCTTGGCGTTTCATTTCATGGTCTATTGCGCGTGCGACGATATCCCGTGGGGCGAGTTCTGCTCGGTCGTCGACGTTCTGCATAAAGCGTTCGCCGTTAGGCAATTTAAGTAGTCCGCCTTCGCCCCGCACAGCTTCGGTAATCAGGAATGACTTGGCTTTAGGGTGATAAAGACAGGTTGGGTGGAACTGATTGAATTCCATGTTAGCCACCCTACACCCGGCACGCCATGCCATTGCAATCCCGTCGCCGCTGTTGCCTTCGGGGTTGGAGCTGTAGAGATAAACTTTACTGGCTCCTCCGCACGCGAGAACAGTGAACTTGGCGTGGAAACAATCAATGCGCTGGCGCTGTTGATCCATGATATAAGCGCCAACGCAGCGGTTGCTCTGTTTGATAAGATCGATAGCGATGTGGTCTTCGAAAAATGTAATATTCGGATTCCGACTAGCTTGTTCAATCAGAACGGTGGATACTGCTCTTCCAGTCGCATCGGCTGCGTGGATGATACGACGGTGGCTATGGCCGCCTTCTTTTGTCAGGTGAAAGTCTTCCAGATGGTTGTCGGTTCGGCGGTCAAACTCAACGCCTTGTTCGACTAACCACTCAATGGCCGCTTTACTATGCTCCACGGTAAACCTGACGGCGTCTTCGCGACAGATGCCAGCGCCGGCATTCATGGTGTCTTTGACGTGCAGGTCAATACTGTCTTTGTCGTCGAGAACGGCAGCGATTCCGCCTTGGGCATAGTAAGTACTGCCTTCGCGTGCTGCATTTTTACTGATAATAGCGACTTTAAAGTTTTGCGCTAAGCTAAGAGCCAGGCAAAGCCCGGAAGCTCCGGAGCCGATAATTAAAGCGTCGTAATGGTAGTGTCTATTCATAGCAAACCATAGCAAGGTTTCGATACATGCCGAAAGCGGAGTATAATGGCGCATCAGTGGAGAGTTAACACCATTGCAGCGGTTAATGCCGATTATTTTGCAAAAGGCGGGAACTCACTGAAAAATCGGCGGTCTCAATGTGAGCTAACGATAATAAAGTCCGCTGATCATTTTTTGGAATGGGGTATTCAATGGCTGGTGATTCGGATCAGCAACTCGTAAAGCGTGTGCAGGCCGGTGACAAGAAGGCATATGATCTACTTGTCCTGAAATATCAACACAAGATAGCCGGGTTGGTCAGTCNCTTCATTTTTGATGCGGACGAGGTGCAGGACGTTACTCAGGAAGCGTTTATCAAAGCTTATCGAGCTTTGGGAAACTTTCGTGGTGACAGTCAGTTCTACACTTGGCTTTATCGTATAGCAATTAATACAGCGAAGAATTATCTGGTTGCCAGAAATCGCCGCCCACCGGGTGTCGATATCGACGTTGCTGATGCTGTTCACTTTGAGGGTGAAAGTTCGCTGAAGGATATAGCGACACCAGAAGCCAGCATGATGAGTGATCAGTTGATGGAGGTGGTCAATCAGACAATCAAGCATCTGCCGGAAGATTTACGAGCAGCATTGACGCTGCGAGAGTACGACGGACTCAGCTACGAAGAAATTGCTGATGTCATGAGTTGCCCGGTGGGCACCGTTCGATCTCGGATTTTTCGCGCAAGGGAAGCTATCGATAAAGAAATCAAACCCCTGCTGGAAACCCAGCGCATTGAGTGAGATCGGAGACAGTTATGAACGATCAACAAAAAGAAGCCCTGTCCGCACTGTTTGATGATGAATCCAGTGATTTTGAGACCCGTCGCCTTTTAGGTGAGCTTGAGCATACAGAACGTGAGCAGTTTGGTCGTTACCAGCTGATGCGTGATGCTATGCAAGGTCATTTGGAAAACACGACCGACATTGCCTTAAATATCAATGTCGCCGCTGCAGTTTCTGCAGCGATTGCTGATGAGCCAGTACCATTAGCGGAAGAGCAGCCTAAAAAAGTGGCGGGTCCAGCTTGGTTGAAGCCCGTTGCAGGCTTCGCTGCTGCTGCATCTGTTGCATTTGTTGCGGTGCTGGGGATACAAAACCCAGATGTTGTTAACCAAGGCTTTATTGCCGATGGTAATGTCAGTGCCAGCCGTATGCCAATTAGCGGTGATCTTGGGTTAAGTCAAGTTAGTGGTACCAGCACTATTCCTCTGGACCAAGCTATTGATAACATAGATTTGCAGAAACAGGCTGATCAACAGCGTTTAAACTACTATCTGCAACAGCATTCGCAGCATGCCGCTTTTAATACCGGTTACGGATTGATGCCAATGGCGCGTATGCAAAAAGAAGAATACTAAAATACGGATTAACTAGGATAAATGGAACGCTTATGCGTCGCTTAACCAAGGCCTTGCTTGTCATCGCCCTGTTGCCCGCGCCACTATATGCGCAGATTCAGGATAGTGCTCAAACGCTTATAGAGCAGATGGGCACACGTGCTAAGTCTCTAAACTATAAGGGTTATTTTACCTTTGAGCGAGGAAGTCAAAGCACCAGCTATTTTATTGCGCACCGAGTTGATGATGGTGAGCAACGCCAGCGCCTGTTTTTCATGGATGGCCCTGAAGAGGAAGTAGTTATTGACGGCCATGGGGTCAATTGTTTGCATCCCGGAGATAAAGCCAAGCGTGTTTCCTCAGAAGATGTGCAGTCTTTGTTGGCTCTATCGCAGCCCAAAGCCGGCATTTGGGAGCATTATGAAGCCGAAACCGTGGGTAAGGCGCGTATTGCTAATCGCATAACGACCAAAGTTCTATTGAAGCCAAAAGATACATATCGTTATCCTTTTGTCTTTTTTATCGATAATGAAACTGGGTTGATGCTCAAAATGTTGATTCTTGATCAGCAGGGCTATCCGCTTGAGCGGTTTCATTATGTCATGATCGAATATAACGATGTTTCCGCTGAAGATGTTGCTCCTGTGCTGGAATCAGCACGCACTATTACGCATGTGAAGAAGGATTCTGTGCAGGAAAAAACGGCAGAAAAACTATGGGAACTGCGTTGGATTCCAGAAGGTTTTCATGAGGAATCTGCATTCATGAAGACGGATCATAGTCAGGCCTTTGACGAAGCTCATATGTATACGGATGGCTTGTCAGCGTTTTCTTTGTATGTCGAGCCTGTTACTAATGCGTTGAGCCAGCAAGGCACGAGCAAACAACTGGGCAGTACGGCTGCTGTTTCGCATTATGTGAGTGTTGGTGATCAGGTATTTTTGGTAACTGTCATCGGTGAAATTCCGGTGACAACAGCGCGACAAATTGCGGCATCTGTTAAGTTGAAACCCTAATGATTTGTGAATCCGGAAAGGTTGTTGCGGTTGATGGTCACTGGGCTTGGGTTGAAACCTTGCAGATGAGTGCTTGCAATAGCTGTTCAGCAAAAGCCGGATGTGGCCAAAAGGCTTTGGGTAGTATTTTTGCCGGCAAACGTCATTTAACGCGTGTCAGTTTGGCTTCTGATTTGGAGGCTGTTTCACTTGGCGATGAAGTTGAATTGGGTATTGACGAAAACGTTATGCTCAAAGGTTCGATTTGGGTGTACATGATGCCATTAGCTGTCACTATCCTTGTGGCGCTCGTATTTGTTGAATTGTCCTTTTTTGCCTCTGAAGACATTAATGGCATAGTTGGCGCTTTTGTAGGCTTTGTTATGTCTATGTTGGGTCTGCGCCTACATGCATTTCAGCATCGAAATAACCCGCAGTATCGTCCAGTGTTGCAGCGAATTATCACGCCTGCTGCCAACACGAAATCTTCTGAGCAATTTGTTCTCGCACAAGAAATCTAGGGACTGCTGTGCTTTCCAGTCGGCCTAAGTGGTGATTTCTCCAGCCTGTATTCACGCCACTGATTGCTATTTGTTACATCAAAAATACCTTAAACCGATAAAGTTGCGGACTAATGGGCTGGTTGGGCCATAAGTGCATGTGCNAAGGTAGGCCTGTTTAAGGTAGAATCCCTGCTTTTATATTCTCCAACAGGCTTTGCGCAAGTGGCTGATTTAACACATATTCGAAATTTCTCCATTATCGCCCATATCGACCACGGCAAATCCACCATCGCCGACCGCTTTATTCAGCATTGTGGCGGGCTTTCTGATCGTGAGATGCAAGAGCAAGTGCTGGATTCGATGGATATCGAAAAAGAGCGCGGCATCACGATCAAATCCCAAAGTGTGACACTCGACTATAAATCCCGCAGTGGTGATATATATCAGCTGAATTTCATTGATACGCCCGGGCATGTTGATTTCTCCTATGAAGTATCCCGTTCATTGGCAGCCTGTGAAGGGGCCTTGTTGGTTGTTGATGCCGCCCAGGGGGTTGAGGCTCAGTCTGTTGCGAACTGTTATACGGCGATCGAGCAAGGGCTGGAAGTGCTTCCCGTTTTGAACAAAATGGATCTGCCGCAAGCAGAACCTGAGCGGGTTGCCGAAGAAATCGAAGAAATCATTGGTATTGATGCGACTGATCCAGTTCTGTGTAGTGCCAAATCCGGTTTGGGTATCGAAGATGTTATCGAACGTCTTGTCGAAACGGTGCCAGCACCTGAGGGAAACCGTGAGGCACCGCTGCAGGCACTGATTATCGATTCCTGGTTTGATAATTATCTTGGCGTTGTGTCTTTAGTGCGTATCGTGAACGGTCGATTGTCCGTTAAAGATAAAATCGTTGCCAAATCACTGCGTAAGGTTCATCAGGTTGATGGTGTGGGCATCTTTACCCCCAAACGCGAAGAACGCAAAGTGCTTGAGGCCGGTGAAGTTGGTTATATAATTGCGGGCATTAAAGATATTCACGGAGCCCCGGTGGGCGACACCTTAACGCATTCAAAAGTCATGGATGATGTTGATGTCTTACCTGGTTTTCAACGTGTTCAGCCAAAAGTCTATGCGGGTGTGTTCACAGTATCGTCAGATGACTACGAAGATTTTCGTGAAGCGCTGAATAAACTCTCCCTTAACGATGCTTCCCTGTTCTTTGAACCGGAAACCTCCGATGCCCTGGGTTTCGGTTTCCGTATCGGTTTTCTTGGGCTGTTGCATATGGAGATCGTTCAGGAGCGACTTGAACGTGAATACAATCTTGATCTGATTTCGACGGCGCCGACAGTTGTCTACGAAATTATGATGAAAGACGGTGAAATAACATACGTGGACAGCCCTTCAAAGCTGCCGGACCCGTCGNCCATCCAAGAAATGCGTGAGCCGATAGCTCGTGTCAATATTTTGGTGCCTGAGGAGTTCTTGGGGAACTGTATTACTTTATGTACTCAGAAACGGGGCGTTCAAAAGGACATGCAGTTTGTCGGTAAGCAAGTCTCGTTAACCTATGATGTACCTATGTCGGAAGTGGTCATGGATTTCTTCGATCGCTTGAAGTCAGTAAGCCGCGGTTTTGCATCATTGGAATATTCGTTTGAGCATTTTGAAGTGTCTGATCTGATTCGTCTGGATGTGCTTATCAACGGGGATCGTGTCGACGCCTTGGCATTGATTGTTCACAAAGCTGAGGCACAAAATCGTGGCCGTTTACTGACAGAAAAAATGAAAGAGTTGGTGCCTCGGCAAATGTTTGATGTTGCTATTCAAGCGGCTATCGGCGGTCACGTCATTGCGCGCAGCACGGTGAAAGCACTGCGTAAGAACGTAACGGCGAAGTGTTACGGCGGAGATATTTCCCGTAAGAAGAAATTGCTGCAAAAACAAAAAGATGGCAAAAAGCGCATGAAGCAGGTGGGCAATGTGGAGATTCCACAGTCTGCGTTCTTAGCTGTGCTGAAACTGGATGGCTGATTATGGAATATATCAACTTACCGCTACTTCTCGTTGTTTTGACGTTAGTTGGTGTTGCAATTTACGTCTACGACTGGATTTTGTTGCGGCCTGAGCGTCGTCGTATTGAAGCGGATTTGCGCCAAAAGTTTCCTGCTTGGAAACAGAAAAGAAGCGATGATCATAAGTCTTATACTGAAGCGCTTGACGGTTTGGCTCCCAAGCCATGGTGGGTGCGTGAAACACACTCGCTGTTACCGATTGTTGTGTTCGTCTTGGTATTGCGTTCATTTATCGTTGAACCGTTTCAGATTCCATCATCCTCAATGGAGCCGACGTTGGATGTTGGGGATTTTATTCTGGTGGATAAATTCAGCTACGGCTTGCGTTTGCCGGTTACAAATACTGAAATATTGGCAACCGGCGAACCTCAGCGCGGCGACGTAATGGTGTTCTTTCCACCCAATGATGACCGCTACTTTATCAAGCGTGTGATTGGCTTGCCCGGAGATGTGATCGACTATCGCAACAAGGTGCTGACGATTAATGGTGTGCAACAATCCCAAGAGGAATTGGTAAACCTGAAACTTGATCCGAATCAACGTAATCTCTATCGTGAAGATTTGTCGGGTGTTGAGCATAAAATCTATCGTACGCCGCGTGCCTCTGATGCACGATATCCGGTAAGGTTTCCAGTGAAGGTGAAACCAGGGCATTATTTTATGATGGGCGATAATCGCGATAACAGCAGCGATTCCCGCGTGTGGGGGCAAGTGCCCGAGGATCATATTGTTGGCAAAGCTTTCGCGATCTGGATGCATTGGGTAGACTGGTCGTCGCTACCGAGTTTTTCTCGTGTTGGCTTGATTCAATAACAATAATAATCGAGATGCTGACAATGAATTATGGTGTCTGCATGTCGAGGGTGGTCTGACTACATATTTAAGAGAAGGGGTGACGTATGAATCTGGCTAATCGTCTGTCAAAACAATCGGGTATGACTGTTATTGGTTTCCTGATTGTTGTCGTAATCGTTGCCAGTCTGGCGACAATTAGTGTCAAAATGCTGCCAGCATACGCCGATTATTACATGTATCGGGATCTTTTTGATCGTGTCGCGGAAACGCCAAACATCCGAAGTATGACAAACAGCCAAATTGAGGCAACTATTATTAAACGAATGCAGACTAACCAATTGAAAACATTGAAGATGGATGATGTCTTTATTGGTGACGACGGCGGTCTTTTAGTGCTTGAATTCGCTTATAAAGTTGAGAAGCATATTGGTGGCAACGTCGACGTTGTCATGACATTTGAATATACCAAAGAGATCGAATAGACGTTGAGCAGCCTGCCATCATTACTGGAACGCCTGCAGTATCAGCCGAAGGATGACGCCCTTATTCGGCAGGCCCTGACACATCGAAGTTTTGGAAAGGATCACAACGAACGACTTGAATTCATCGGCGATGCTTTGTTGGATCTCGTTGTTGGCGACGCGCTGTTTCAGCGTTTTCCTGAGAAGCCGGAAGGGGAATTAAGTCGTTTTCGGGCCGAGCTTGTAAAAGGTGAAACACTCGCTGAATTGGCCCTCGATCTTGATTTGGGGAGTTATGTGCGACTCGGCCAAGGTGAGCGCAAAAGTGGTGGTGGAAAGCGCCAGTCGATTTTGGCGAATACTTTCGAAGCCATCATTGGTGCGATCTATATGGAGGCAGGTTTTGACGCTGCCCGACAAACTAGCCTGCAATTATTTGAACGCCTGATCGATTCAATCGAACAGCGCGCCAGTCACAAAGATCCAAAAACAACCCTGCAGGAACATCTGCAGGCGCAAAAAAGAAAACTACCGATATATCAGTTGGAAAGCACAAGTGGTCAGCAGCATAGCCAAACATTTTTGGTCAGTTGTCGCTTGGTTGATCAGGACGTGTCTGTTGAAGCCAGCGGACGATCCAAGAAGCTTGCCGAACAGCAAGCGGCAGCACTCATGCTTGAACAACTGACATCCAGAGAGACGTTATGACAAAGCAGTGCGGCTACGTTGCCGTCATTGGCCGCCCGAATGTGGGCAAATCTACCCTGATCAATAAGATCTTGGGGCAAAAGCTCAATATCACATCACGCAAGCCGCAAACGACACGCCATAATGTGCTGGGTATTAAAACGGAAGATGATTACCAAGCCATCTACGTGGATACGCCGGGGATGCATTTGTCGCAGAAAAAAGCGATAAACCGGATGATGAATCGCTCTGCCGAATCGGTAGTGCATGATGTTGACGTCATTGTGTTTGTGGTTGAGCGTCTTCGCTGGACGGAAGAAGATACCCTCGTTCTGGAAAAAATCAGCAACGCCAAGTGTCCGGTAGTTCTCGCCATCAACAAGATTGATCAAATCGAAGATAAGAGCAAATTGCTGCCGTTTCTAGAGGAAATCTCTGCCAAACGGCATTTTGACGAAATTATTCCGTTGTCGGCGAAAACGGGTCACTCGGTTGAAAATCTCGAAATGCTGATTAACCAGCGCTTGCCAGAAAGTGGTCATTTCTTTGACGAAGACCAACTTACAGATAAAAGCGAACGTTTTTTGGCGGCCGAAATTGTCCGCGAAAAGGTGATGCGCCAATTGGGGCACGAACTGCCCTATGCCACCACGGTTGAAATCGAGCAGTTTAAGGCCGAAGGCAAAATCGTTCATATTGATGCGCTGATCATGGTCGAGCGGGATTCACAGAAATCCATTGTCATCGGTAAGCAGGGGAGTCGTTTGAAGATGATCGGCTCTGAGGCGCGGCATGATATTGAAGACTTGCTGCAATGCAAAGTAATGCTGCAGCTTTGGGTGAAAGTCAAACGTGGCTGGTCTGATGATGACCGTGCACTGAAGAGCCTAGGTTATATGGACGAGTAATGGCTGTCGATGCTGATCAAGGATAGAGGGTATTTACTGCACTTACGCCAATATCGTGAAACGAGCGCGATTATCAGTGTTTTTTCAGCCGAACATGGTGTGATTGCTGGTGTTCTCAAAGGTGTGAGTGCCAGTAATCGGTCGGGCCAGCAATTGCGAGGAGCTCTTCAACCTGCGAATGAACTTGATGTGTTGTGGTTGAACCGTTCTGGTTTGAAAACAATTCGTCAGGTTCAGCCGTTTCGGCCTCAAAGTCAGCAGATTGCGGCAACACGCAACTACCTTTGTATTTCCTATCTAAATGAGCTGACATTAAAGTTGTTAGCTGAAGACCAACCCCATGCGTTTTTGTTTGAGTTATATGAACAAGTGCTGAAAGGCTTGTTGGTAAGTCAGGTTTTGACGGATTTTGAACGCTTACTGCGTATCTATGAATCTGCCCTGTTGATTGAATTGGGTGAGATGCCTGATTTTACTGAAGATTGCGACGGCAACGCTGTTGTGATTGATAAGATGTATTCATTGATTGCCGGGCAAGGCTTACGTGTTTGCCACGACGTGCCAACAACGGAAACTGCGTTGACTGGCCATCAGGCTCTGGCGTTGTGTGAATCATTCAATGCGCGTGAGTGGCAAACACCGGATATTGCCCAACTTGCGAAGCAAGTCTGTCGTTATCTAATCGATCATGCGTTGTACGGTAAAACGCTGAAATCGCGACAACTATATCGCGAAATGATCGTGAATAAAGATCCCCTATAAACATTCCCGCAACCATTCCGAGGATTTATATTTCCTCGTACTTACGTTCAGTTTTCAGTTACAGAAGTTTGTTGAGTTCGTTGCCTAGCGAATATGTTTGGCTCCATGCCAACACCGCTTCTGCTTCACGTTCCAGTGTTTCGCAATAGCCGAGCGTATTGCTGTAGCGCTCTTCTTTTAAGGCTTTCTCGAACTCATAGCAGGCACTTTTTAGTAATACCACGCCCGTATAGCAGCAAGCACCATGTAGCTTATGTACATGCGTTAGTACCATGTCGTAGTCACGAGATTTCACATGCTGCTGAATATCATTGATGTCAGCCGGTAGGCGTTCGACGAGCATCTGGAACATATCTGCGGCTAAATCGGCTTTGTTGTTGGCGAGTTTTAAGCATGCCTGAACATCGACGGCTGCGTTCTGCTTTTGGTCGTTATTGGTTTGGCAATACTCACGTATCGCATCACGGATTTGGGCTTCTTGTACGGGTTTAGTTAGATAGGCATTGACGCCAGCAGCGAGCAGTTTGTCTTTTTCATCCGCCAGCGCGTGGGCGGTGAGTGCAATAATGGGGGTGTCTGTATGTTCGCGAATGGCCTTTGACGCATCAAGTCCATTCATAACCGGCATTTGCACATCCATGAAGATGATATCGAAATCTTTTGCTTGAGTTGCTGCCAGTGCTTTTTCGCCGTTGTCAGCGGTATCGGCCTCAACATTTAAATCGTGTAGCAATACAGTCAGTAGTTTCAAGTTTGCGGCGTTGTCGTCAACTGCAAGGGCGCGGAATGACGTTCCGGTTAATGGTTTGGGCTGCTGGATACTATTATTGTCGCTCAGCTCAGGGCGTATTAGGCGAGCGAGTGTTCGATAGAGAACATGTTCACTGACAGGTTTAGAGCAATAAGCGAGGTTGGCGTCATGGAAGCACGAAATTTGTGTCAGCGAGATGGGCGTCAAAGCCGCGACACGTGTGTGGTACTGTTCTTCCAAGCGTTCGATGGTTTCTCTGGCATCCTGAATGTCGGTGTCGGGTGTAAAGCTATACAGTATGGCGTCGGCGTGGAAGCAGTCTAGACATTCCTGCAGTTCGGCTTCAGTCGTGGCACAGTGCGCGTGAACCTGCCAGCTCTGTAGTAAGCCGCAAATCGCGCGGTTCGAGGGTTTGTGTGGTTCAAGAATAACGACAGACTTACCTTCAAGCAAACGCAAATTGCTGACGGGGGGTTGGCGCTGAAGGCGTAATTTAAGATTCAAATTGAACGATGTTCCAACATGTTTCTGGCTGGTTGCTGATATTGTGCCGCCGAGCATTTCGGTCAAACTTTTTACGATGGCAAGCCCGAGCCCTGTACCGCCATATTCACGGCTAATCGAACGATTTCCCTGGCTAAATGCTTGAAACAGCTCGCTGCATTGAGTTTTATCCATGCCGATTCCGGTATCGCTAATGGTGGCGTGAAGAGCTACGTCACCACTGGAGTTGTCCTGGTTTTCGAGTTCGACGCGCACGACGACTTCGCCAGAGTCGGTGAACTTGATAGCGTTGGATATCAAGTTCGAAAAAATCTGTTTGATACGGGTCGGATCGCTGATCAGATAAACAGGCACATCCTGATAAATCATTAGCGTGATTTCTAAGTGCTTTTCATAAGCCGCTGGCGCGAACAGACTAACTACCTCTTCCAATATTTGACGCAAATTAAACGGTGCGCGCTCGAGTTCCAGCTTGCCAGCTTCAATCTTGGAAAAGTCGAGAATATCATTGATGATCGTCAGCAAACCTTCCGAGGATACCTGGATGGTTTCGAGGTATTCCTGCTGCTGAGGCGACATAGTGGTGCGTTGCAGTATCTTGGTAAAGCCGATAATACCGTTCAGTGGTGTGCGAATCTCGTGGCTAGTATTGGCTAGGAATTCAGATTTGATTTTACTCGCTTTCAAGGCCTCCTTTTGGGCGATGCTGAGTTCGATATTCTGGATTTCTATCGCTTCGATAGTTTCCTGCAAATCACTGGTGGTGAGTTCGACCGAATGGCGCAAGTCGTTGTATTCCTGTTGGCGCATATGGCTGAGCTCATTAAGTGAATCCGCCAAGCGCTGAAAATCACCGATGCTGAAATCGTCATCACCCACCACTGGGTCTTCCTGACGTAAACGCTGAATGTTGATGGATAGGTTATCCACGTCTTTGTGAATACGTTTACTAAAGCGATAACCAATCAAGATGGAGAATGCCAACGCCAGCAGCAGAATACTGTAGAGTTGCATGCTGGTATTGTATCGGTGAACCGTAAAATCTGACGTGTTGTATTCAATCGCCACCCAGCCTATACGACTGACTGATGGCGTGCCGTTAACGGTCTGACCGAGATTGCTGGTGTATTCTTGGCGTTCGATGGGGTAAAGAAACCCCAGGTTGTCGTTGTTGTGGTGGGCAATAATGTTCGTTTCGTGCCATGCCAACAGCTTTTTAAACGGCGGTAAACGAGGCCCTGCATGGGCTAAAAGTCGCCCATGGGTGTTAAAGATACTGATGCTGCGCAGGCCTTTTTCTTCAAGGCTAGTATTGGCGATACTTTGCAGCACGTTGATTTGATCATTCAGTATCTCCACTCTGGCAATATTTGCTACTTGTGCAGCGGTCGCTTTGCCACGTTCATAAACAAACGCATCAATATTGCGGATGTTGGCGTAATTTAGGTAGATACCGGCAGCCAGTGATACCAGGACGGATGGCAGTACTGCGAGTGTCAGGATCTGAAGACGAAGTCCTTTCAGCATAAGGCAGCTTTCTTGCGGTTAGTGACAGTGATTGGCGGTCTGTTGTCGGCCGGTTTGGATTTCCCGAAAGACTATGCAAGGGCCGTGCACAAGTTTAAGTGTACGGCCTTAATGCGAGGAATAAAACTCCGTCACGTGTTTTCGGTGAGTCATCGCGGTAAACTATCGCCTTTTAATTGGCCGGATTTCGAAGGATTATGTCAGATATACAATTTCCGACACTGGATCAGTTTGTTGGCAATACCCCCTTGGTGCGGCTTCAACGCTTGGTTGCAGGTAACAACAACCAGATTTTGGTCAAACTGGAAGGCAATAATCCAGCAGGCTCAGTCAAAGATCGGCCGGCTCTCAGTATGATTCAGCATGCCGAAGACAGAGGCTTGATTAAGCCCGGTGATACCTTAATTGAAGCAACCAGTGGTAATACAGGTATTGCTCTGGCGATGGCAGCGGCGATTAAAGGATACAAAATGGTATTGATCATGCCATCACACATGAGCGCTGAGCGTAAACAGGCAATGTCTGCTTACGGTGCCGAATTGATTGACGTGACCCGGGAACAAGGCATGGAAGGTGCCAGAGACTTGGCACTATCTATGCAAGAATCCGGGGAAGGGNTGGTACTGGACCAATTCGGTAATACCGACAATCCACTCGCTCATTACGAGAGTACTGGCCCTGAAAT
>CACSIN010000024.1 GCA_902705835.1 BD1-7 clade bacterium | reverse complement strand
GAATGGCACTAAGTTAAGCTCCTCTAGCGGCGCTATAATGCTTTAAAATAAGGGCTATTCGCCACCGAGTAGCCTTTGCCATGCAGCTTTTTCTATCACCCCAATTCCACATCCAAACGCTACGCAAAAAGCCGCTATCAGCTGCACGCAAGTACAAAGCGATTCAGAATAAATTACAGTCACATCAGTTGTCGACCATGCAGCAAATACTAGCCGCCTATATACCCTCATCGTTGTTTGATCGTTCGTCTACCAAAACCGTGTCGAGGCGTCGAATTTTCACCACAGAAAATACCTTCTGGGGGTTATTTCTGCAGGCTCTAAAACCTGATGGAAGCTGCCAATCCATTGTCCATCAGTTTAGGGTCAACGCTAAACTCCACTTATCTTCAACAATGTCGACATCAACATCCGCTTATTGCCAGGCGAGAAAAAGACTACCGCTGCAGCTATTGTCGGAGGCTTTTGATCACACAAGCGAGCGAGGCGATGACTGCCATCCTCTCGTGAATCGTCGGGTTGTTTGTGCCGACGGTACCGGTTTACTCGCAGCTGATACACCGAAAAATCAAGCGCAATGGCCCCAGCAAGCGAGCCAGAAAGACGGATGTGGATTTCCTCAGATCCGGCTTTGTGGCTTGTTTAACCTTCATTCGGGTGTCGCGTTGAGTTATCGCTTAGGCAACAAGCGCTCTCATGAATTACCGCTGCTTCGCGAACAGGAGCAGACATTTAAGCGCGACGACATATTCATCGGTGATAAAGGCTTTATCTGCTTCTACGACCAAGCACGATTACTGATGCAAGGGGTCGACTCAATCGTCGCGTTGGCGAAGCGAAAGCCGGTTAAAACAGCGGATGCACAGCGCACTATTGCAGCTGATGATTTACTGATCACGATACCCAAAGCAACCAGCCGCGCAGCCATCAACCGCTACCCCAAAGCGCGCTGGGATGGCCTGCCGGAGTCTATCAATATGCGACAGATAAAGGTCGCTATTGCCGTTCCTGGATATCGAACGCAATCCGTCTACTTGCTAACAACGTTACTGGATGAAACGGCTTACCCTGCGGATCTTATCGCAGAGCTGTACTACCAGCGTTGGCGCATCGAGCTGTATTTTAGAGACATTAAAACCACGCTGGGGATGGAGATGCTCAACAGTAAATCACCGGATATGGTCATTAAAGAAATTCAGATGTTCTTTATCGTTTACAACGTACTTCGGCTGCTGATACTAGACAGCTCATCGCCGTTAGAACCTATGACAATGGCGTTCAAGTCTTGTGTTCAAACGCTGTTGGCTTACCATGATCGAGAAGGCTTTTTAAGCGAAAAGACGCCGCTGCAATNCACAACAGAATTAAGGCNNGCGATNGCCTCGTGCATGCTGTTTCAACGCCCCGGNCGGGTTGAACCCCGACAAGTAAAACGCAGGCCCAAACCGTTTAAATTAATGACGAAACCAAGGTCTGAATTGCGTGCTGAAATGTTGGCTTGAAATGACGCTGAGGGAGCTTAACTTAGTGCCATTCGACTCTGACCCCTTGATCGCTTATTACTTGAACTCAGGATCGAATAAACCACGACCCCAAAAGATGAATCGTAGCGAACGCGCGAGTTTACCACAGAGAGCCTACCATTACTTAACACATAGGCCTGTTCGCTGATCCTGCGACGATCAACCCATTATCCGCCCATTGATGACGCAAAATTTCACTTCCAATGCCCTGCCAATAAAAATTGTGAGCCATGCCCTTGAGATTATGCATCCGATGGGCCACTTTTAAAAAATGCTGCCGTCCGGAATTAACGAAAGACATTCGGGTTTCACCAAGGGTTGCTGTGTACCAAACTCTGATTGCGATTGACTGCCTGATCCGGAACCTCAGCTAAACCATCAGCTGTTGATATTGGAGAACGACCAATGAACGCACGATCAGGATTAAGCCTGCTGCTGGCCACCGTCACCCTGCTGATTGCCGGCTGTGACAGCGACAATAAACGAAAGCCCGCCCCGACACCGGATAACCTCGTCGACCTGTGTAAACCCTATTGCCTGCAACAGTCGGCCGGTCTGGAATTCACCGACTCGAATGACATCGAAAAGCAGATCGACGAAGCCCTTGAAAGCTCTGAGCAAAAAGACGAAATCAACGAAAAAATCATGGACGATACCGGTTTTTCAGGTGAGTTTTCGTTCGCGCTTGGCGGCGCGGATCAAGAGGCCTACGTCGACAAAGTCGTGAATCGGATCTTCCACGTCAATACGACCATCAAAGACCCTGCGGCAAGTAATACCACGGAAACAAAAGCGGTATTTCTTGTGCTCGGTTTTACCACGGGCGATCTCGAAATTATCAGGCTAAACCTCGACGATGGCGCCTACAAATATCTTCCTCTCCTGAACGACACATCGACATCCAAAGCCAATTACAAAGCTTGTTACGACGATAGAGAAGCTGATCACTGCCAGCTCGCCTACCGCATGCAGATCAGCTACAAAAACATCGTCGGCGATGAATCAACCATACTGCCCATCACCGCGTTAAATGGTTACATCGATCTAGCCACAGGCGGCAAACTGCAATTGATTGTTGGCTACGGCAACGAAACCCTCGATCAGTCATCTAGCTTCAGCTTCAATATTTTCAAAAGCGACATCGGTTTCACCGTTGGCGGAAAAACAGCCGTGGGCGGCGGCATCTTCAACGTCACCATTGATCTCGACGATCCGACCTCGCTGCCACTCGTGAGTGTGATTGATCCAAACAGTTCGAGTAACAACGAAACCAAAGCCGTAACCAATATTTATATTTTCACCAATGTCTTCAAAGCAAGAGATACAAACGATCTGGTATTGGATGCCGGCATTCTCTTTACGCGCGAAGATTCAAGCCTGCCCTCGCCCGTGGTGTTGAGTGACATCGGCCTTGGCGGTTACAACACGCGAAATCACCTGATCTATAAGGTGCTGAATGCCTTCCCCGGCGTTGACCGTGACACCGGCGGTATCGCAGCGGCAGCAATGCGAAGCTCACAAGAAAAATTTGAACTCAACGAGGTGCTATTGAGCACGCTGGACGTCACCCGTAGCTTTTCTTGCGATGTCGACAGCGGCGACTGCCCGCAGCAGATTATCCCGACCAGCTCAGGTATTCTGCTGGCTTCAGAAAGCTCCATCACAGGCTACGTGCTTGAAGATAACAGCGGCAACGCGGGCTTTTCGCGCTACGACGTTGATCTTGCCAATATCAAAACCGTCACCGGCCTCACCTACAACCCGATTTCACGCTACCTGCTGATCTACGGCAAAGATGATAACAACGATCAGTCCATCGCCTATGCCTCTTATAATGGCCGAAACGAACTGTCTCGCAGCACGGATATGACGGACGACATCAAGAAGATTGTCGATCTCAGTAAAAACGATTTAATGGAAGGCTTTGTATTGAGAGGTGAAACCTATCTGTCTTTCGCAGATAACTCAGACCCGACCGCCCCGCTCACCATTCTGCCGACCTATCGCAAGTTCAGTGTCGACAGCACCAAAAACGGCATATCGAGTATCACCATCGATCGCGCCCTCACGCTAGGCCCCTTGGTCGAGGGCACCAGCAATTTCATTGACCGCCCCGTCAGCTTTCTGGTCTATGGCGAAAAGCTCGCTGCCTCACGCCTTGTAACACGTGTCGAACAGGTATCACCGAATTATTCGAATTCGTTTGTTGTTGGCAACGTGCAGCTGTGTGACTGGTCACGCACCAGCGACGACAACAAAGCCCTGAAAATAGACAGCTGTGAAGCCGTGCCTGATTACGAGTTTCCCGGCGTGCCGATACGTTTCTACAGCCCGGATAAAGGTGCATCCTACCGTTTGGTATCCGGCAAAGTCCAAAATGCGCTGATCCCCATCAATGAGTACGATCCCACACCCTACGAAACATCCATTTATGGTGGTTTGTTAAGCACAAAACCCGCAGGTAAAACGTTGCAATCGACCAACCTGCTTGATCCACAGATTTGCAACTACACACCGGATATTTCAGGCGACTCCGATGATGATGTTGCCCGTATCGCAAAAGCGAAAAAACGATTTTGCTACCGTTCACTACCCGATAACGTCACTGCGACTGATTACAGCACATACATCAAATGCAAAGACTGCAATCCGCCGACAGGAGTTAACCCATGAATACTCAACGCGTTTGGCCCACTAAACCGTCACGTCAAGATTCCCTGTCTTTGCTCGCTGGTTTCGTGCTGCTCTTGGGGATCGGTTCGGCATTACCCGCACAAGCGATTGATCCGGACCCAGACCCCAATGACGAATATCCGAATCTGTTTATCTATATGCCAAAGACTGACGGTGACCTGCTGGAGGTTGAAAGACTCGATTTTGTCTCAAACCCAAACTCCATCTATATCGCTGAGAAAACCGAATCTCAACCGAAGGATCGCCCCAAAGTGGTTACCAGCATCGCCCCACAAATCACTTATAAGGGCGATAAACTCGATGGCATAAAAATCACCCTACTGGTCGAAAATCTGAGCGGCGATAACAACGGAGGATTCAATACGCCCCTTGTGAACAGTTTTCTGACACGAACGATTAGTACTCGAGACAAACCGGTATCTAACGACATTGCAGATAACTTCGCTTACTCCCCCGATTTTGATGCCTTTCACAGCTGCTTTTTAATGCGCGAAGCCTCTAAAGATGACTTTATCTTTTCCGGCAAGCTGGTGTTAGATTCGGATCAATATCTAATGCGTGGCGAACTCAGTGTACTCAGGGAATTTTATGAACGACCGCTGTGCGGTGAAGATTTGAGCGACCCTGCTCATGCGATCGTTTTGGGCAGTAACGATGGTACTTATCTCACTGGCAGCAGCCATGCGATACATATCTGCGGGCCCGATGGAACGCAATATCGTATTGAGATCAAGCCCGATGAAAGGAACGTATTTTTTATCTATCGGGACGGAACCCTCACATGTGAAGAGAGCGTGCCAGAAGCCGATTTACCGATGTATCAGTGGAATCAATAACCCGCTCACTGGCTGCAAGCCACTATTGACTAGTTGGGTGCCCAGTTCGTGCAACCCAACTAGTCAATATCTCGAACTGAACGGCGTTACCTTCACTGTAAAATAACGCACGTATCACAGGAAGGGTGATTAATCTTCTGTGGGGAAATTCGAAAACGATCATTTCAATAACTCTGACCCGAATGGCACTAAGTTAAGCCCTCTTAGCGTCATTTCAAGCCAACATTTCAGCACGCAATTCAGACCTTGGTTTCGTCATTAATTTAAATGGTTTGGGCCTGCGTTTTACTTGTCGGGGTTCAACCCGGCCGAGGCGTTGAAACAGCATGCACGAGGCTATCGCCTGCCTTAATTCTGCTGCGTATTGCGGTGTCGTCTGCGGTTTAAAAAGCCTTCTCGGTCGTGGTAAGCCAGCAACGTTTGCAGGCAAGATTTGAACGCCATTGACACAGGGTTATTAGTTGATGAGCTGTCCAGCATCAGCAATCGAAGCACGTTATAAGCAATAAAGAACATCTGAATTTCTTTCATCACGATATCCGGTGATTTACCGTTTAACCTTTCCATGCCGAGCGTTGTTTTAATGTCTCTAAAATACAGCTCAACCCGCCAACGTTGGTGGTACAACTCAGCAATGACTTCAGCAGGAAAAGCCGCTTCATCAAGCAACGTGGTTAGCAGATAAACGGATCGCGTTCGGTAGCCGGGAATCGTGATGTTAACTTTAATCTGTCGCATGTCGATCGATTCAGGAAGGCTTTTCCAACGCTCTGTTGGGTAGCGACTGATAGCAATTTTACTTGTCGATTTCGGAAGGGTGATCAAGAGGTCATCTGTTGCGATGATGCGCTTTGCATCTTTGGATTTAACCGGTTTGCGCTTAGCGAGCGCCACGATTGAATCAACGCCTTGTGCCAGCAATCTCGCTTGATCGTAGAAACAGATAAAGCCTTTATCGCCAACAAATATGTCTCCGGCCCGGAAGGTTTTCTCCTGTTCACGCAGCAATGGCAACTCGTGAGAACGCTTGTTGCCCAAACGATAACTCAGCGCCACACCGGTATGCAGATTAAAGAGGCCGCAAAGCCTGATCTGAGGAAATCCACATCCCGTTTTTGGTTAGCTTGCTGAGGCCATTGAGTTTGATTTTCCTCCGTATCAGCCGCCAGCAATCCGGTTCCGTCGGCGCAGAGCACCCGGCGCTTAACGAGGGGGTGACGATCATCACGTTTTTGAGCGGTGTGGTTTAAAACCTCAGACAATAACTCGGTTGGAAGCCTTTTTCTCGCCTGGCAATAAGCAGAGGTCGTGTCTTCCAGTGACGAAATTTGGCATTGATTCTGAACTGATGAACAATGGATTGGCAACTGCTATCTGGTTTGAGTGTTTGCAGAAAGAACCCCCAGAAAGTGTTCTCGGTCGTGAAAATTCGACGCCTTGAGCTGGCGTTATTCACCTTTCTCTGGAATAACGATGGGGGTATGTAGGTCGCCAATATTTCTGCATTGTCGTGAGCTGGTAGGACTGTAGTTCATCTTGAATAGCTTTGCGTTTAATTGCCGCTGATCGTGGACTTTTACGAAGCGTTTGGATGTTAAATTTCGGTGAAAGAAACAGCTGCATGGCTAAGGCTACTCGATGGCGAATAGCCTTTATTTTAAGGTAGTTTGAGTGCGCTAGCGGTGCTTAACTTAGTGCCATTCGACTCTGACCCGAATGGCACTAAGTTAAGCTCCCTCAGCGTCATTTCAAGCCAACATTTCAGCACGCAATTCAGACCTTGGTTTCGTCATTAATTTAAACGGTTTGGGCCTGCGTTTTACTTGTCGGGGTTCAACCCGTCCGGGGCGTTGAAACAGCATGCACGAGGCAATCGCTTGCCTTAATTCTGTTGTGTATTGCAGCGGCGTCTTTTCGCTTAAAAAGCCTTCTCGATCATGGTAAGCCAACAGCGTTTGAACACAAGACTTGAACGCCATTGTCATAGGTTCTAACGGCGATGAGCTGTCTAGTATCAGCAGCCGAAGTACGTTGTAAACGATAAAGAACATCTGAATTTCTTTAATGACCATATCCGGTGATTTACTGTTGAGCATC
>CACSIN010000023.1:300000-385968 GCA_902705835.1 BD1-7 clade bacterium | reverse complement strand
TAACCCAAACAGCTTCGGCCTGCGTTTAACCTGTCGGAGCTCAAGCCGGTCGAGTCGCCGGAACAGTGTGTACGACGCTATTTGCTGCATTGTTACGCTGGTGCGACTGTAATCTATCCAAAGCAGCTTTGTGTTTACCAACGGATGACAAAGGCTTTTCACGAAGGGTTTGGATGTTAAATTGTGGAGAGAGAAACAGCTGAATGGCGAAGGCTACTCGATGGCGAATAGCCTTTATTTTAAGGTAGTTTGTGTGCGCTAGCTGTGCTTAACTTAGTGCCATTCGAATCCGACCCTTTGATCGGACCCTTGATTAGAAAATTATTGAAGAAAGCGCTAGTTAGATTTGCACAGGAATATAGATTTCTGTCTTGCATGGTCTACTGGTCGGTTGCATAGAATATTCCCACTTTTCCAATCGGTTTTTCAGTTTAGGGAATTTACTATCTATGTAGATTTTGGCTTTTTCATAACCATCCGAGTACTTTGTAAGAAGGCCATCTTCGCTCCATTTATAAGCGATATCAGTGATGTAAATGACTTTGCGAGCAGGTACTTTGAATACAATTGTTTCACTGCCTTCACATGCACCGTAATCGACCCCGTAAATATCACTTTTATCAGATACTATGCGTGTCATCGTAAGGGCAACGATGTCGCCAATTTTTGCCTTGCCGACAACATAGCCTCCCTCAGGGTTTGCGTAGAGTACAGCATTGCGCATGCTGCTGGGCCAAAAACCTCGCTCAGACAAGCTTCCGGGCCAAAACATTACGCGGTAGTTCTCCGGTGAAACACCCACGACAAATACAGATTCCTTGGCGATATCTACTGAAGTTTCCGGGGTGACGGTACCCATTGACGAGCATCCTGAGAGAACTAGTGATAGCGTTAGTAATGTGATAATTCTTGAAAACATGCTGTTGTGACCATTCTTAGTATAAGTATTTGGGGCTGGTAGTTTATGGATATTTTATAATCAAGCGAGTGTTTTTAGATTGGTATAGCTTGAAGAGAGTCGGGGTCTGATGGGATAAAAGGGACAGAGCCTTTGATTTTTATCCTTCAGATTTCGAGATACAGTAACCCAGCCAAACAGTTTTAAAAAGATGATGGCTTGGTGTTTTCGGTACTAGGACTTACTGACTTCCTTAGAGAATACACACGGTTAGCACAGTTTGATCATCAAAGATCAAACCGAAGGGGGCAGAGTCGTTAATTTTTNCGGTTGGTTTTGGCGTTTCATTGGGAGAGGCGATAATTTCTCTGCTCCATGCCGGGAATGTCTATCCCGCTTCAGCAGCTTCAGCGCGCCATTCGGCCTCTTTCAACAACCTGCGGCTCATCAAAACACTACTGAATGCCGCGATATAAACCCAAAGTGCATAGATCATTGCAGGGATTGCGATCATAAAGTTATCCAACAATGACATGGCGATACCAAAAGCCAATGTGGTGTTTTGCACGCCCACCTCCATAGTGATGGCGGCAATCTGTTGGCCGGGCAGGCGGCCTATTTTGGCCAGTAGTGCGCCCATGCTCATGGCGAGTACATTCAATAAAATAATCGCTGCACCGACTTCAGCGGCGTACTTCAGGACATTATCCCAGCCTTTGGCAACGGCGCCGACGATGATCAGTGCAAGCAGTAATACGGCCAGGCCTTTAACAATTTTTTCAGCGATGATTGCGGGTTTTTCCCATCGATGTTTGATGAACATACCAACGATCAAGGGAACAATGACAATCAGCAAAAGCTGCAGAACAGTGTGTGTGATGGGTAATTGAATCACTTCACTGCTGTTGGTGAACGTGACGGTTGATAGGTACACATAAGCTGGGATGCTGACGATACAGATAAGCCCGCTGATGGCCGTGAGTGAGATAGAAAGCGCCACATCACCTTTGGCAAGATTGGTGAACAGATTAGAGTGTGCACCGCCGGGGCATGCTGATACTAACACCAGGCCTACGGCAAACTCCGCCGGTAGCTCTAATGCCCACGCGATAGAAAAGGCAAGGCCAGGCAGAAGAAGAATCTGCCCGGTGATGCCAATCATTGCCGCCTTAGGCTTTTGCCATAGCGCTTTAAAATCACCCAGTTTGAGACCAAGGCCCATCGCCAAAGTAATCATAGCGAGCGAGAAGGGGAGGAAGTAGGTTACGGCGGCATCGGAGGCAGACATGATGATTTTGCTCAAATGGTCAATGGGGGTGCGCTAGGTATTTTAGCGCTTAACGTGAATGTGCCCTGCGTTCAGGTGCGAATGATTGTATCAGAATCTGTTTCGATTTTGCTTAACGTTAATCTGTGCGACTAAGCATCTTCAAATGGGGGGCAAGGGGGCGGAGTCGAACGGCACTAAGTTATGCACAGCTAGCGGCAAACACAAAGCCATTTAGGATGAATTGCAGTCCTAACAGCTGACATCAATCCAGCAAATATTGGTGGCCTACATACCTCGGTTGTTATTTAAAAAAATGGTTTGATGCTGCGTTCGTTGAATCTGACATTGGATTGATTCGATCTTCGATGAATCGTGGGCTGGTTGTTGGTGATGATCGTTTTAAGCTAGAGATTGAAGCCGCTTTGCAGCGGCGGGTAGAGCCGGGTAAGCATGGTGGGGATGGGAAATCCGAACGGTTTCTGGAGGAGGTTCGAAATCAACGGAGCGACCTCTTGATCACCTTGATCAGCTGGCATTCTCAATCAACGTGCGAGAAAGCGATTCAAACATCAGCTGTCGTAACCATTGGTGGCTGGGGTCTTTCAGCATCCTTTCATGCCAAACAATGGAGTAGGTGAAGCGCGATTGCGGCAGCGGTAGTGGGAGAATATCGAGTGAATAAGCATCGGCGCAACTTTTGGCCAGTCCTTTGGGCACGGTGAGAATCAGATCTGTTCGTGCAACTAACGCCAGCGCTGCGACAAAGTGCGGTACACGCAGCATCACCTTGCGCTGTAATCCTTGCTCTTCAAGCACGTAATCAATCACGCCTTTTCGCTCGCCGCCCATGGTAATGAGTGCGTGTTTGTTATTCGCATAATTTTCAAGGGTGAGGCCTTGTTTGATCAGTGAATGCCCCTTGCGTATTACACAAACAAATTCATCGTCGCCCACACCACGGCCATGCACACCGGCTGGCGCATCTTTAACGGTGCAGATGGCCATATCGATATCCAGAGAATCCAGGTTGTGTATCACGCCTTCATCCCACGGCAGTATTTCGAGCTCCACGTTGGGCGCGTGTACCTGCAGTTGTTCGATCAATGCGGGCAATAACACTTGGGTACCGTAGTCGGTGGTTGCGATACGAAAATGCCTATCGGAGGTGGCTGGATCAAATATCTCGGGTTCGATTAAGTGGCTGATTTCCTGCAGTGTCGATTGCAGCGTCAGTGCGATGGATAGCGCTCGAGGCGTTGGCGACAACCCTTTAGGGCTGCGAGTAAAAAGCGGGTCGTCGAATAAGAGGCGTAATCGCGCCAAGTTGCGGCTGATTGCCGGCTGGCTGAGGTTTAGCCGTCCTGCTGCGCGTGTGACGTTTTGTTCTTCCAATAACACCTGAAACACAGGCAGCAGGTTGAGATCTTTTGCGCTGAGATTTTCAATGCTCATGTTTCATTACTCAGAATCATAATTGGTATACACCCTATGCATTGGAATTATATGTCTGTCGCGCTTAAAGTGCGAAAACAGTCACCCAAGCGTGGAGTCAATCAAACATGTTTATCGAAAAAAGCCGTGAAATACACCTCAAACGTCGCCCTGAGGGTGTGCCAACAGAGAGTGATTTCTCATTAGAAAGCGTTTCCGTTCCTGAGCTGAATGCCGGTGAGATATTGGTTCAAAATCGCTGGATGTCTGTTGATCCGTATATGCGTGGCCGTATGACTGATCGTAAAAGTTACATCGAGCCGTTCAAGGTAGGTGCTGTGCTTGAGGGCGGCGCTGTTGGGGTGGTGGTTGAATCCAACAACCCGGAATTCCCGGTGGGGAGTTTTGTTTCAAGCATGTTGGGGTGGCGGGAGTATTTTGTATCGAACACCAGTGACGTGCAAAAGTTGCCTGACACGGATATCCCCGATCAGGCGTTTCTCGGCATCTTGGGCATGCCGGGAATGACCGCCTACACCGGGCTCAACACGATCGCACAACTGCAGCCGGGTGATCGTGTATTTGTTTCAGCAGCCTCAGGTGCCGTTGGTGCCATTGCCTGCCAGATCGCCAAACTCAAAGGGTGTTATGTCGCAGGCTCTGTGGGGTCTTCCGATAAGGAGAAATATTTATTAGACGAGTTAGGTGTGGATGCTGTCGTTAATTACAAAACCTGTGGAAACCTTGAATCGGCAATCAGTGAGGCATGCCCCGAAGGCATCGATGTGTATTTTGAAAATGTTGGCGGCGCTCATTTGGAGGCCGTGTTGAATCTGATGAACGATCACGGCCGTATCGCAGTTTGCGGCATGATTGATCAATACAATGCAACGGAGGCTGCGCCGGGGCCGGTGAACTTGGGGCAACTGATTGTTAAAAAATTAACGATGCGTGGTTTTATCGTTTTCGATCATTGGCAAGGCTATCCAGCGTTCGTTGAAACGATGTCGCAATGGATAAAAAATGGCGATATCTCATGGAAAGAAACCGTATTGGATGGCATCGAACAGGCGCCTGCTGCATTCATTGGATTATTCAGCGGCAAGAATATGGGCAAGATGCTGGTTAAATTAAGTGACTGATCGGCCCTATTTGTCGATCAAAAAACATCATTTACAGAGAAACAATACCGATGAATATTTTGTTTGTTTTAACATCCCATGATCAGTTGGGTAACACCGGTGAAAAAACTGGCTTCTGGGTTGAGGAATTCGCCGCACCGTATTATGTGTTCGCCGATAATGGCGCAACGATTACATTGGCCTCCCCGAAGGGCGGGCAACCGCCGATTGATCCGAAAAGTGAATTGGCGGATTTTCAAACACCGGCAACACAACGTTTTGATGATGACAAGGCGCTGCAAGAGAAGCTTGCCAATAGCCAAAAGCTTGATCAGGTGTCAGCTGATGCATTTGATGCGGTGTTTTACCCGGGAGGGCATGGCCCCTTGTGGGATTTAACGGATAACGCGGATTCTATACGTTTGATTGAAGCGTTTATTGCGCAAAACAAGATTGTGTCTGCCGTGTGCCATGCGCCAACCGTTCTGCTGCGCATCAACGATCAACAAGGTAACCCGTGGGTTAACGGTAAAAAAGTGACCGCCTTTTCTAACAGTGAAGAAGCTGCCGTTGGTTTAACCGATGTTGTACCGGAGTTGTTAGAAGATGCATTGGCAGCGTTAGGTGCGAATTATTCCAAAACTGACGATTGGCATCCGTATTGTGTGGAAGACGGTCAGTTGATCACCGGTCAAAACCCCGCCTCATCTGAAGCCGTTGCCAAGGCTGTGCTGCAGCGGTTTCACTAAACATCTCAGGCAATGTGTCAATGCAAATTGCCTTTACAACTTTATGGGATAAACCATGATAACGGTCCATCACCTTAAACAATCACGATCAACGCGTATCATCTGGCTGCTTGAAGAGCTGGGTATTGAATACACTGTACAAAGCTATGACAGAGATCCGCAGACGCATCTTGCCCGGGTGTCGTTGCGACAAATTCATCCGTTGGGAAAGGCACCCATCGTTGATATCGACGAGAAAATTCTGGTTGAATCAGCGGCGATTATTGAATACGTAATTACGGCATTCGCCCCTGATCAACTGCGGCCGGATGTAGAGTCCGATGAGTATGCAACCTACTTGCAATGGATGCACTTTGCCGAAGGCTCGGCAATGTTGCCGGTGCTGCTCGACATGTTTACGGCAGATTTGGATTTGAATGATGCCCCCGTGTTGTATTACGCCAAAAAAGAAAGAGACTTGGATTTTGCCTATATCAACAGCCATTTGTTGCACCATGCATTTTTTGCCGGTAGCGAATTTACTGCCGCGGATATCATGATGATGACGGTGCTGTTGTTTGCAGCCGGCCGTGGGATGCTTGAAGGTTATGATGCGATCAATGAATATGTGCAACGTCTTTCGAGTCGCAAAGCCTTCATTGTTGCTGCAGGTTACGAATAACGCTTAAGGCGTTGTTATTGATCGCTACTTGATCTGCTATCGGAAATGCCAAGGCGACGCAACGCTCTGACATTCCCGATACATCAGGCATCAACTATCGATTAATCCCCTTGAATGCATACATGCCGGTTGCGGTCTCGATTGAAAACTCGAACAAAACAGATATGGAAGTCTTCTCAATTGGAGAATCATAGAATCCACTCAACAACGTGGTAATTTCATCCTCGCCCATGACGAGCGGCAAACCCGTTACTTCTCGAGTTTCATCAACAAAGTCTGCATTCGTCAGTGAGCAACTGCCGTCTTGGGCGACGACGACTTTTTGGGCGAATTCACGCGAACTAAAGTCGCGATCGTTGTTACTCTTTTCCACCGAGTAGTTAAACCAGAATTCATGGATATCGGATGTCACCCCGTCAACGCCGTTCATGAATCCAACATGAAAATACGCGGTTGGTACATCACCGATCTCATTGGCATTGGTGCAATCTGGAAAACGCTCATACTGAATCCAGGTTTCTCTTCCCCATGGGGTTCTACCTTTGCCAAATGCCACGCCAAGGTTTGCCGCGATATCTTCAACAGCTGTTTTATTCCACGCTCTGAACATGGTTGTTTCGTAGGTGGCTACACTGTAGGCCTTTGCTCGTGGATCTTCATCGGAAATTGTCGATGCGAATGAGCTACCGCTCAATACCAACATTGTGCCCTTATCAAGCCATTTTCCCCAATAAATTTTGCCTCCACTGAGCAAAATCGATAGCGTATAGTTAGCCGGTGAAGGAGTATAGCTAAAAAAACTATCTCCAATCACATAAAGGGTATCGCCATTCTCGAGATTCTTTTGACTCCAGTTGCCAGCATGTTGGCGCTGACCATCGTACACAACTTCGATCGTTCCATCTTCGAGAAAGAATGTTCCACCATCATTCGGATCGGCAGGTCCAGCGATGAGTTCCTCTAGATTATTTGTACAGTTTTCACCGAGCATCCCGTAAACAGGCGTGCAGAATGTAATGCCATCCAGAACGGGAACTTCAAAACCGTATAAACGGTTATCGGCATAGACTAGCTGTGCGTGAAGCGCTTTGGCGTCATCGCGGAAAACTGCCCCCGGTTTAATCGCCCAACTTAAACCCGACGGGATCGTGTTTCCGGCAACTGGCAGCGGTTGCGCAATTAAATCAAGTCCGCTCCAAGGGTAGGATTCATATCGAATTGCCACGGTGCCGTGCTCGTCTATCGTGAAGCGGCTTCCGGGTTCGGTTATTTCGATGACATCACCGTCGTTATAACTGAATATCTGTGCTTCTTCGGGAGTCGGCCCCGAAGAGTGTACAATAGGCATAGCAAAGGCATTGATGTCGAAGTCGTCATTCAGATTCAACCCATAAACAATTTTGTGGTTGGATTGATTTTCACCGTCGAGTTGCCAATGCTCATACGACATTGCTAGTCGATAGACATCTCGATTCTCTGGGTCGTCAAAATTGGCAAAGTGCCTACGAAATGTTGTTACCTCATATGAAGTAAACAGTGAAGAAAAATAGATTCCTCCTGTTTGAAGCAACGAGCTAGCCGAGAAATCCGCTTCACCGCTTCCATTTTGCTCAGTTCCGCCATTGGTTTGTTCTGTTGGTAGTACGACCGGATCAGGCACACAGGCAGCTAAAACCAACCCAGACATTCCTACAACGAGTGCTCTCATCCCTACGAAATAATTCACGATCACCTCTCTTGTTGAAACACATTGGATTTAAAAAATACAATATACCTTTTTTGTTAGGTGATTTCTCTGGAGTTTGACGTCCAATTTTTGAGGTTTCAGATCAAGGCAAGTCGAGGAGGTAGAGTCGTTGATTTTTTAAACGTCTGCGGTCAAATCAATAGCTCAATGCTCTTGATTACTCTTCTGATGCGACTTCATCGTCCCATTTACACGCAATTCCATGTGGAATAATCGTACCGCAGGTATCAATTCGGCTAGTGCCGGTTGCGTCATCGCGAAAGTAGATTCGGTAGTTATTGTTTTCGCCGCAACTGGCGAACCAATGGGCGTTATTGTTTTCATCCAGCCCGTCAAAGTACAGTTTATCAATTTGTGTGCAGTCGGTTAGGGCGCCGCTATTGATCGCGCCAGCAATAACCGTTTTGCGCTTATCTTCAGGCAATGACATGAGAAAATTTTGAGCGGCATTGGCGTACAAATGTGTTGCAAAAGCCAATAGGGCCAGGCTGGCAGTAAATCGTGATAGGTGTTGAATCATGATGGATATTAGCGCGTTGGTTTATGGAGGTCGTCGAATCAATGAGAAGTTTTACGTCAGATATTTTACTTTTAAAGCTTGGCTCTTCAATCTGATTTTGTGACGACGGGTACTAAAAAACAATAACATGCTGACTTAATGGCGTCATTCATGGCTGGCTTAAATAGTGGGCTGATTTGTTGGGTTCAGATCTTTTATTTCGATGAGCTCTCTTTATTGTCTGCTCACCACTACGTCGAACACATCCCAATCCTGAAGCTTACCTGCAAAAATATCGGCAGATTACTGTCGTCTAAGAGAAGTACTCTACTTTAAAACCTGATTCACTTAACAGTGAGTGTATTTCTTTTCGGGTGTATCCAAAGGTGCTGCCACATTTTGGTCCATTGAACGTGAATGCAAAAACACCGTTGGGTGACAGGTGATCTTGTATTCTTTTAAATAGACCTAGCATGCTAGATCTTTTTTCAAAAGGCAGTGCATTGATGGAATATACAAAGTGATATTTTCCTGAAAGAGGCGCTTCTGAAAAGCTACTAAGATTAAACCTAAAACTTTCACCATACTCTTCTGCGCGCTGGGAAATGATTTGATGAGAACGACTGCTTGAATCGATACAGTTTAATCCCCTTCCTCTTTTTAATAAGAATATTGCTTCATTCCCTGAACCACTGCCAAATTCAAATGCTCTTTTGTTTTTTACTGTTGCAAGATTGGGGTTCTGAGTATGCAGTTTTTCAAGAGATTCATTTACTAAGTAATAAACGCCACTATTAACCCGGCCGTCAATATATCCCTCCCATGAGTCATTTGCTGAGGCAGGGGGCGTAGATAACAGCAAGTAAAGTACAAGGATTGTAGGCAGGGATCTCATAAGTTCTTCTATGATGAATGTTGATAACTTTAGTCTAGTTTTGGGGGTTCTGTAGTTTCTGTAATCATCAGTTGCACGAAAAGTGAAATATGTAATTGGCTCAATTTTTAAGCACTTAGTACCTGTGCAGGTAGTCAATGAAGATACTTTATATAAAATATCAAGGGGTTGACTTTTTTGAGATTATTTAACCAAAGACATAGCGAATAAATTACACACTATTACGTTACAGATAAATCGAAACACATCCATTTTGTTATCTGTATAATGCGCGGCTTAAACAAGATATGCGTAAGGATGTAAAATGATTAGACAAATGTTGATGGCAGCAGGTGTATTCGCATCAGCAGGTGCGAATGCATACACTTTTGAAGCAACGTATGACTATTCGCAGGCTAATTTCGATAGTACGTTTACTATTAAAGATAGTTCATTATCAGATTTTTTAGATTCTCGTGGCATTGAGATTGATGCGCCTAAGATTGATATTGCAACGCATTCAGTTGACGCTCAAATCTATTTTTCTGATGTCGATATTTCAAAGGGGGCATGGAACGACGCAGCGTTTCTAAACCAGGCGTCATCTTTCCGAGGAGGATATATCGGGCAGAAGATTGAGTCAGACCAAGACGATGTCGATGCGACGGAGATAGATGGCTTTTATATTGGCGGTCGAGGTGTTGCTGGTGGATTCATTTATGACGGTGAATACAAGAGTCAAAAATTCGACGATGACAATCAACGCACTCTTGGGTTTGGTTTTGGTGGATACATTACTGAAAATCATTCATTAGTTGGCTCTTTTGAGGATACTCGTGGTGATGATATCGACTTCTTTTTAATTGGCTTGACCTACCAGGGCTACTTACCTTTGGGAAATACAGGCCATGCACTCGGGTTTATGGGGCAAATTAAAACGGGTAGCGGAGAAGCGCACAGTAACTTTCAGGACTTCAGCAGAACAAATCTCAATGCGAAAGTAAGCTATTACCCGATGCCGCAGCTTGCAGTCGGTGCTGAGGTAGGCAGTGAAGCAACAGTGTTGAGCGCAAATGATAAAGCGTCGAAAAGTGAATCAACAATATCTCAGTTTGGTGTATTCGCAGACTACTATGTCGTTGAAAATTTTCGAATAGGTGTTGACGTCGGTTCGGATAAAAGAGAAACCGAATCTAATCTGATCACTATCGAATCGGAAAGTGTCTACTATGGCGTGAACTTACGTGCGCGTTTTTAAGATCTGAGCGGAAAGCTCTATGATTTCCTCTCCTTTGCGGGAGAGGGAATCAGTACATTTCTGAGCTTGGTGCAGGCCTGATTCAGATTCGGTCGAGGGAGGGAGTCATCGATTTTCAACCGATAAGTTTCGCAATACAGTCAGCCCGCCTAATAGCGATTGACTGAATCATCTATGCCGATTGATCTGCCCCAGTAAAAGTGGACACTCGTTAAGCAAGTATTATTGCTAACCGAGGTGTCTACTATTGATGGAGCGGATCACTATGAATCCGAGTCTTTAAAATAGCCCTCAATAGCTCGCTGCACTCAAGTACAAAAATTTGGATCGAACATGACCATTTCAGAGCGGCCGTCAAAGCTGAGCTTACCGCAGGAAAACCCCGGTGTTGCCACTGTACTGGAATACCTGATTATTAAATTCCCCTACATCGATGCGCAAGTTTGGCAGCAACGTATAGCCGATGGAAAAGTGCACTACCACGACGGTTCACTGGTGACGGCGCAATCGCCCTTTCAACCACAACAGCGGATCTACTATTACCGGGAAGTTGAAAGCGAGCCCAGCATCCCCTTTAAAGAGGCGATTGTCTTTCAAGATCAGCATATTCTTGTTGCCTATAAGCCACACTTTCTTCCGGTGATTCCTGGTGGTATCTATGTGAATGAGTGTTTGCAAAATCGTCTGCGACGCAGCACGGGTATTGAAACGTTGCAGGCAGTACACCGTTTGGATCGTGTAACAGCCGGCTTAGTGATGTTCTCGAAAGACCCTGATAGCCGGCATCATTACCACCGTTTATTTGCAACACGACAAATCCATAAAACCTACCAAGCCATTGCCATGACAGATGCCAGTGACAATCTCGTAGGCCAAGAGTGGGAGGTTACNAATCGTATCGTGCGATCAGAACCGCGTTTTTGTATGCGTGTGGTGGAGGGGGAGGCCAATAGCCACTCCGTTATTCGCTGCGTACAACAATTGGGGAGGGCCGCGCTCTTTGAGTTGCACCCGGTTACGGGTAAAACTCATCAACTGCGGCTTCATATGCAAGGTTTGGGTTGGCCGATACTGAACGATGATTATTACCCCAAATTACAACCGTTCACCGCAGATGACTATTCGGCACCTTTGCAGTTGCTGGCGAAGCAGCTTGAGTTTATTGACCCGATATCTCAGCAGTCGATGTGTTTTCATTATGATGGCGAGTTATCGCTGCCTGAAACCGGATAATCAGCTCAGGCTGTTGTAGATCAAAGATGCAAAGTCGTTGATCTTGGATAATCCAGCGCAATGGTTCGTGTTTTCGGCGTGAAAGGTTGAAATACGAAGGTGTTGCGATGTTAAAGCGACGGGGCTAGACGGTTTGTGGGAGTAGATGTTTGAGGAGGGCGATAATGAGGGGCTTTGCCTTCTTGGTACTATTATTCTTGCACTAACCGTAAATGTGTCAGGTTTGATGATATGAAATTTAATGAAAATATTGCGGGTGTGCTGAGTCCGACACTTAAAGAAATGGTATTGGCCCGCGGAGGGTTAAAGAGTTATATCACGCGTGCAGAGAGTTTGGGTGTGACCCACTGTGATTTTTCGGCCATACGTAAAGCGGATTATATTGAAGTGCGTTTTGTGGCTTGTGGTGTTGCAGTACCAGGGCATTATTGCTTGGTTTTAGGGCCGCAGGGCCGTGTTGTTAGTAAGGAGACTGTTTTTCCTAGCGCATAGATGGGACAGAGTTTCTCTCTCGGTTTCTTATCGATATCAAGAAATATGTCAGTTAGCGGAGATTGTTAACATGGCATTTGCGTTCATATCCTCGTCAATCCCTACATATCATTCACTAATGCCATCAACGGTATATCGTTAGTCGAGTTGTTGGCATGGCCGATAGGCAAGCTGACTACGTTAGTGTGGCTGCCTGTTTGTTTTGCGTTATTGGTCGAATCTCTTTGTACATCCGTGATCGCGGATGCACAAAGAGATTTTATGTTTTTATCGCGCTCGTAGAATAAGCATCATTGATCAAAAGCACGGATTTTAATATTGGTGTTTTAGGTCGACAAACTCAGCTACAATTCACCAATTGTTCATACACTTCGTCAGCAGTAAATTTGGATGCGGCAATGTTCGCAGATCTGTACACGTCGTTTGCCTTGAGGTTTGTCACATGATTTCTTTTACGACGAGTTTGCGTAACACAATAGTCATTTTGTTAGGTTTGGTTTTTATTGGGTGTAGCGGCTCTGATGGGGGCACTAGCAGAAGACCAGGCCAAGATCCGGATTCATCCAAATTACCCTCGACGTTTGTGGCTTCTGATTTTGTGGCGTGGACGTCTGTTAATATTACTGAGTCTGTTGTGCCTGAGTTTGTTACCGACAGCTTTCCTGGCCCTCATGTAAGGATTTCAGCAAGATCGACGATTTATATCGAGAGAGATATTGTTGAAGCCGGCGATGGCGTTGTTTTTATGGATAACTGCCCTCGATTTCCGATATATTTTAAAAAATCCAGTAATTCGAGCGTAGTTTATGAATCAGGTAGTTCAAATAGTAAATCTCGACGAAAAATTTCGTTGAGATTTTTTACAGATCAAGCGGCGACGATTAGGGATGAAAGATGGGATGACGGAGTATACCGACGTACCCAGCATGATCTCATCTCTACTAATGAGGCGGCAACGGTGCCTACATATGGAACGGCGGTAGTCAGTACAGATTCTGAGGGTTTAGCTAGTTTGTCAGGCAGTTATACGATTGATTGTCATTGGGAGGCTGAAACGCGTGTACTAAAAGCAGATGGTACTGTAGATACACAGGCCATTATTTCTGAGAACAAGTTTTTTTCCTTTCTTACTGAGGATGGTGGTGCGATTACAATGGGGGTTTGGCGGCGGTCACTGTCCCAATTGGGCGTAATTCAACCTAACAAACCGAATCTGGTGCTAGGCCCTAGCTTTAATAAAGTTATCGGTGATTGGCAATATACTGATACTGCTTTTATGGGCGCAGTAGAGTTTCAGCTTGATGACGGCTCTAGTATTCAGGTTAATGCCAATTTCGTTGAATAAACTCATCTTACTGTTTTAGAGCGGCCAAGGATGGCTATTTTATCCACTCCCTGTCGGGGCTATACGGCATGTCGTACGTGTCGTTTGTCTTTCGAACGTTGAGGGTAGAGTTGAGTGGTACTGAGTTAACTCAAGGTAGGGTGATGAAATTTCTTTTAAAAGTGGCTGCTATCTGTGGTCAGCTGCTTTCATGGAGCCTTGCCTGTTTTTTCTATTTAATATTCTAATAGCATGTCAAAAGCTACGATCAGTAGGCAGTGACGATAAATTAGTTCAATAAATCCTGTGGGCGTTTCACCTAACAACCATACGTAAACTTGAGTTGTTTACACAGTGTTAAGGAGTGGGTATTCCGAGGGGGTTGCGAAAGGTTGGGGCCAGACTTAACTTTCGTGAAATTAATGACTGTGCCCCTTTAAGTGATCGGTTAGAGAAAGAAATAGGCCGTTGTTGCTATTGCCACAGCAGATTGACTTCGGCTGAAATTGACTGGGTTTTTTCATTGTTGGTCTGTTGAGCGTCAACCATAAGTAGCCATGATGAAGATGATAGGTCGATCGCTAACCCGTCAAGCGGTTCAGGGTTGTCTTCATTACTGTAAATGTAAGGTGAGTAATTTTTGTACCAAGCGGAGACGGAATCCAATGTTCTTTCACGCGTGAATGTGCTCTGCTCTTCATCCCACTCATCCAGTATGTGCTCTTGGTAAACATAGACACCAGCTTCTTCTTCATTCATGTCCTCGCTGACTGCCGCAAACAAAAGCACGTTGTTAATTTCTTCTAGCAGGCCCTCATCGTAGTTGCTCAGGGTTTGCTTGATGTAATCCACGCAAGTGATCTTGCCGTTATAGGGTTGCTCCAGTGAAGAGTCTTGATCTACTAAGGTATCTAGTCGAAGCGAACTATTTTTAAATTTAAACCCGATGATTTTGTGGTGATTGATAAGGTGTCGGTGTCTTTCTTCACTGAGTTCAGGTGACTCCGCTATTTTGAAACCTTCGAAATGAAACGGTATCTCATCCCCAATGTTGAATGCATCAAAGCCTTCGACGGAGAATTTTTTATTTTCCTTGATTTGAAGTTCTGCATCTCCAAACCTAGGAAGTAGGATGCCGCCGTTTCCTGTGGGTGTATATTGCCCCTCCAGCGCATCAGCCTCTGTGGGGCATTGTGCAACATGAATATCCCCATTGTCTTCGTCAACGATGATCTGAATCAGGCCGCGCCATGCGAACTCAATCACTTCACCATCAGTTGGTTGCACGTAACCCGCTTTCATTTCACTGTTGGAATAGAGATTAAACAGATAGACGCCCTCGATGGTATTGCTTTGATTCACCATTAAATGGCGCTGGTTATCCAAAGAGGTGAGATCTAGTTCCGCAGGCGTGGAGGGTGTACTGTCGGATGAATCGCTACACCCCATGGCGAGTGTCATTGTAAGTAGGCTGGCGGATAGCGTAGGAAAAGAAATGGCTCGGCTCACTGGAATACTCCCTCGTTTGTTTTTTTCGAGGTTAGCACTGAGGGAGAGTGAATAATCCCCACAAATAGGGGGAGGGGGACGAGAGGCTAATTAGACATGGTCTAATTAGCTAGGTATTCGAAATCTGTTAAAGCCGTTGTTGTAGGTACATAGAACGCTCTATATACAAAATTTGAATGCTAGTTATTTTGAATGAAATGAAAAAAGCGAACTTTCAATTAAGTTCGCTTTTTAGGTCAGCAGAAGGGCGATCTGCAATTTTCGGAAAATTTCCTGCCGCATACATATTGGTGGCTATAAAGAGCCATTGGTTGTAGGGAACCTCTAAAAACTATCTTGCTTGCGCTGGCGTCGTTAAAATTCAAATCAAATCGATCATTTATTGCACATAAACCCGAGGGTCGGCCCCGCCCGTTTTCATCGAATTTTGCCTCGCCAGCGCTGCGCCGCCTACGTTTTTAGAGGCTCCCTGTATTCGGTGAAGTACTCTATCAACTGTTTACTCGCTAACTAGCGCCAGGCGCCAAATTTACCGGTCGTACCGGGCTCTTCACCACGTGTCCACCATTGTGCTGTCCAAGTTTTGCCTTTGTGGATGACGACATCACCGCCGTTATAGGTGCTTCGAGCTCCCCATGCCTGCGGATCTGAACCGGCTGGGTCATCATTGCCATTGCCATTGCCATTGCCGGGTGCTGGATTTGGTCCAGGTGATGGGCTTGGTCTTGGCGTTGGCTTCGGTTTTGGTTGTGGTTTTACATCGGGTTGTGGTGGATATGTTGATGGCCGCCCATCAATAGATGGGTGAATTGGGTCGGGAATGGGCGTTGGATTGGCTGCTGGCGTACCGCCTGCATCAATGAGCTTTTTGCAGGCGCGCCCGAGGCTTGAGTCGGCTGTAGTCAGCACTAATGATGGCGTCGTAAACTTCCAACTCCATTCATCGCCTCTTGGGTCGGGGAGAATATTTGCACGTGACTCCGTTTGGATAGCATAAACAGGCCCTTCATTCGTTTGAATGGAGGTTTCGTAGAAATACGTTGTCGTATGCGATGTATTGACGTAGCCGGGGCAATGCACGTTTGAAATTTCCCACCCACGGAAATCAAAGCCATCCCAATCATAATCATCGTAATAGCCGGCGGGGTTGATACACGTGTTGACAACAGTTTGAGGGGTTGCGCCTAAATCTGGTGCGCCTGGGTGATCGTAGAAATACGCGTCCGGAACAACTTGTGTATCGCCGTTTAAAATAGTTGTTGTCGTACGTGAGATGAGATTGTTGACTGCGATTGCTCGAATATCGACATCCACGCCTTCAACGAGACGAATATCCTTGGTGTCTTCGCTCCATCCGTTTGTGCCAAAGGCATAGCAGCTGGTCATGTTTGAAACAATATATTCTCGGTCGTCTTGAGCGAATGCGACCATAGATAATCCGGGAACAGTAAAAAATAACGGTATTAGATTAGTACGTTTCATGGTTTTACCACGTCCTGTTGGTTGATGACGGTAGCGATTGTATTTCCATTACAATAAGTTTATGAAACGATATTTTCGTATTTTTGGATAATTGTGATGGTGTTCTTGGGTGAGTTTTATGAAAAATATGAAAGATTAAAATCGACATAAAAATTATGGTGGTACGATTGGTTGTGGAAATATATATGCCAATCGTGTGTCGATTTTTAAAATTAGTGATCGTGTTTTTAGTTCTATAAATATCATGTGAGTATGTCGATTTTTTTGAAATTCTATTAAACTTAATTGGGTTTTCTGTATCTATTGATGTTTTCTTACGAATACTGCCATAAAAACAACTGTCGAAAAATATTCACATCACTGGGGGTGGTTAATTTCGCGGGCTAGCTGCCTATATCTGAGCGGTGATTAAAAGCGCAACCTTTAACAGTCAGGCATTGGTGTATTGTGAAAAACAATCCAGCTGGAGCAAAATACGCAGTTGTCTATCCGTAATCGTCGATAAAAAATCGAAGACAAGTCACTTGCCATCTGCACCTTGGGTAAGTGCCTCAACAAGCAAATGAAAGACTGTAGGGAGCCTCTAAAAACGACGCCAGCGCAAGCAAGATGGTTTTTAGAGGTTCCCTGTATTATCGACATCGTTGATAGGAGCTATGTGTCAGATTTTGAGATTCATATGTGTTCGAACGAAAAAACATACAGCCGCTGGTCAAATGTCTGAAAGGTGCAGCCTCAAAACCTTATGAAGTTGTCGCCGAAACACAGCAACCCTGCATTGATGAGATAAAGACCAAAGTAATTGGTGCTTACAACCTATTGAAGGATGAAAAAACGACCGAGGCAACCCTGTTGTTGCATGATTTGGTGAGAGAGTTCGAAAGCGATCACCTTTGACGCGAAAAATTAACGGTTAGCCTGGAATCGCGCAAATTTGGCGCCGGTAGTTTGAGGTCATTGCTAAGGTGATTGTGTCAACTTATCCATTTCTCCAGTACGGAAATAAGTTGACTTGATAGGGGGCTATCTATTCTACTAAGCTGCGGAATGTGCTTTTGTTGCGCAATACAAATAAAACTGGGCTTCGCCGGATTCGTTGGTGAGGTAACTCGTTAATAATAAAAAGGGACTTCGTATGTTTTATCGTTCTATCGTCGCGCTAACCTCGGCTGTTATGTTTAGTGCCTGTGTTCCTGATGATCTTGATACGCCTAAGCCGGCAGATGTAGCCGCGCCGGAGCGCTTTCAAGAAGAGAACTATCAAGCGCTATCAACCCCCACGGATAATTTAGCCGGAAATTGGTTGATGGTGTTGTCAGACATTAATATGGTCGCTGGCCTGCCAGCAGATGATCAAAATCCAGATGGGTCACTTAACGGTGTCTCTAATTCCTCGGGTTCCATCCGTCATTATTGTTCCATTGAGCTGAACGACAATCAGGAGACTACCGCGACGGAGTACGTGTCAGATTGTATTTGGTTGATGTTTAATGGCGCAACCGGAGAGCCACCAGTGCAGGTTGCTTTAGAGTTTGAGGGGAATACCTTGAGCGTTGTCGGTAGCGATGTTGTCTACGCAGTGGATTCTAATAATGAATTCAGCGGCTCTATTAGCACGACCGAAGACCAAGATGGCTATGTTCTAGCAACCTCGTTAAATTATCATATGAAAAAACTCGGCAGCGGTGATTACACCCTCGGAACAGCCAGTTTGACGGTTGATAATACAACTGAATCGTTTGACGTTAAAAATGTTGCTGAGCTGTCGCTGCAAGTAAGCTTTAGCATTTTTGGCATCGAACTCGAACCGACGGATATCCGTGGTTTTATTGTCAGAGGAGAGGGTGATGAGGGGCTGAGTATTATATTGGGTGACCAAGCGAGCTTTGTCGAATCGGATGGCAACGGCGGTATGACATCCGCACATTCTACCGTTATGAACAGTGTCCATGCTTATGTGAGTGGCACTGTTTATATGGATACCTCGACGCCTGAAGGTGCTGTGTTAATCGACGAAATTGATGATAGCTTGACGATCGATATTGTTAGTAATACTTCCAGTGGAATTCAGATAACGACAAACGGTGTTTTTGAATCTGAAGGGAATCCGGATGTGTCGTTTTCAACGGCGTTGGATATTACCTTTGACCCTGAAGCGCAGGATTAACCGGTAAATAGCGAACACCAAGTGTGGCGGAGCAGTTCAATATTTGTGCTTCGTCTACTCCCTGTGGTAGTTTTTGCCGCTCTGCAGGCGTGGATACAGTTTGGTAGCGCTAGATTACACGGCTCAAAACTGACGCAGAAGGATTGCTAAGCGTTGGTGGTACTCTCCACATGAAAATAGTGTTAGATCATTTTTGCGGGTGTTACTGACTCAATATTCGGGTTATGTATCTGTTCCTGCAAGTTCATTTACCCCCGTAATTTCATTCAATAAGCCCTGCATAATCTTTCGTATCTTTTCTGCTTCTTTTGCCAGCGCCCGTTGGCGATCTGCCGGTTCTGCCGGCAAACTCGTTAAGGTTAATTTGGGTTTATACAGTTTGAAGATGACTTTAAATTCGGGCGTTTTACTGTACTGAAAACCCGGCAGGTAAACATCGCCCGGCTTGGCTAGTTTTTGAATAGCTTTCGGTGATAGCTTTTTAATCCATCTCACCTGTTTTTCTGAGAGCGTTATTTTTGATGCACTTTTCTGCGAGCCATAATGTGCGGCAATGAGCACTGGGGCTTCCGCGGCAATCGCTACCTCAAGAAACCGTGGGCTGACAAATTCTTCTATCTTGGTTCCGTCGCCGTAAATGGAATTTTCACCCTCTGGGTAGACGATGAAGTCGTTGTAGTTTTGGCTGCTGAACTTTTGGATGATCTCATCACCATGCAGCGGTTGTTCTAGCTGCGAGAAGTGCTGTATTAGCTGTTTGAGGAGGGGGATTTTGTAGAAGTGTTTCCAGGCGATCATTAATTGACGACGCTCTGCACCCCCATTTTTCAGTAAAACTTCCTGTAATGCAGTATTGATAAATGCTGGGGCGAAGCCGGGCCCGTGACTGACGGTCCATACTAATTTAGGATGCTTTTCAAGAATGGTTCTGATGCTTTTTTCATTCGGAAGAATCGTCAGCCTGTCATAAAAGAGAGGCTTTATTACTTGCCCAAGGCGGGCATAGTTGTCGACTGTACGCATCTTTACTCCAGCACTATCAATCTTCTCCTGAATTGTACTGCGATGGGGTCAAATTACAAAGAATGAGCAGATCGAGGGAGAGCAGGGCCGCTCCTCGAGTACTCGCCGCTGCACGACGTTGGGCGTGTGAATCATTATTCGTTCAATTGGCGGGCTTCGATGTTGATTAAAGCCGCTCCGTCGGATGCTCCATTGGCAGATGTGCTCTCAGGTGGGCCTTACCTGATGATTGTGTCGTGCACTCTCGTATAGAAATTTTCATCCTGTGTTTTTGGNGTTAAATTGCGGTTTTCAATCGTGTCATATACTGACAGTGCATACCACTGCGTTGCTAACTGATTTACGCCGCCCGTTTTTGGAGATTAGAATGAACCCCTTTACTCGCTTGACCGCTGCCTCTGCTGTTGTTGCTTTGTCATCTCTCATTGTTTTGGTAGCCTGCAAGTCGCAGAACGACGATGTCACCGTTGCCACTTATATCAGCGGATGGGTGTATTCGCGGGCAGTGCCATTGCCCACAGAGGAGGGGCTTGTTTCCACGATGGATGAAGCCTATGCGTTTGGTGCTCAGTTTGCGAATGGGTTACCGGGTGCTGACCAGCGCTACGGTTTCAAATTTGGCTGTGGAGCTGACGTGTGCCCGTTTGCGGAGCATATTCCTTTGGTGGGTAGCTTATGGGCGACCATGGTGAGCGCGTCGGGTTCTAGTATCAATGTTGATGAATACGTACGTGGATTTGTAGAAGGCGAGCTGGCCTTCCGGTTTGCTGTTGATGTAACCACACCGATTACCGCTGCACAGGCACGGAAGCTAGCCACTGAAGTGGCACCATCGGCAGAACTTCCGGATTTTCCGTTCGGTGATCGCCCTTTAAATGAAGCGCGTATCCTTGATGTTGTGGCCGCAAATGGCATTGCGCGGGGGCTGGTTATCGGCGAGTTTGTTTCAACATCGACATTAGACGTCGATACAATTGTTATGACAGGAACACGTGATGGCGAGCTGGTTTTATCTGGCAGTGCAGCGGATGTGACCGGTGGCAGCCACTGGGAGGCATTAGCACTTGCTGTCTCATTGTTGCTTGAAAACGGGCATACGGTGAAGGCGGGTGATGTTATCGTAACGGGCACGTTGGGCGTTCCAACACCTTTGCAGGTTGCTGAGTATGCACTCGATTTTGGTGATCTTGGGCGGGTTGTTTTTCGAGGAGTGCGGTAGTTATGCCTTATTGAGGGGATGAATCGGTCTCTCATTGATCTATCGAACAACGCCCTTAATCGAAAAGATGCAATCCCGAGAACAACCAACTCAAATTGCGTATTCAGTCACCAACAATCTGAAAAGATGTCACGAATCAAATAAATCGCTATAACATCACATTATTGGTCTTGGATTTATGGTCTTCTCTGCGCTGGACTTATTCATCATGAAGGACCATATCATGAAACTATCCAGCTTAAATTTCTTATTTATTTTGGCAATTGTCTCTGTCGCCCAGTACTCCCATGCCGACCCGATTAATAAAGATGTCGCACAGTGGTTGTTTTGGAGTGCCGCTGATAAAGACAAGTATGAAATTCCTGTGATTACCGATCAGGTGGCGGATGCGCTTACTGAAGTGAATGGCGAAAACCGCGTTTATGTGAAAACCAAAAATTCGCCTCCGGATACCGAACTTTATATCCAAGTAAACCCGTGGGCTGCATACAATAATTTTCAGCAAGGCCCACCTGTATCTTTGCCGCCAAGTTCGGAATTTGTTGAAGTTACTTACCAATCCGATACCTCCATTTTGTGGCAGGCGCGTCAGGGCGACCCGGAAAACCCCGACGATTGTGTGCATGGTTATCAACACCCTGTTACCACGTTGCCGGCATCGCCTGATCAACTGACAACGCAACGTGTTTATTGGTCGGCGTTTAAAAACCCTTATCAAGATGATGCGCCACTGGATACGACGAGTGTCTGCAAGTTCAATTTCGTGATGCTGTCACCGCCCTCGGGTAGCGAGCTGACGATCACCGGTCTATATATCGACCAATACGACCCGGCAGACGACGTTCCGTGTGAGCGATTGGGTAACTGCAAGATCGACCTGACGATCGAAAACCCACATCAAGATATCTACCGCACCTACGGTGAGGCTACACATGTAGACGTTCGCGCTAAGCCAAATGAGGCGGACTCCTTGAAGCGAGTCGTGCTTAAAGTAACCGATGTGAATGGTTACCCAACGGGTATGGGCGGCCCTATGAACAAAACCGATGACGATCATTATGAAGCGGTAATTTACGCGGGTTTTTACGACGATATTAAATATATGTCTGTCGAAGCGATTGATACGCTCGGTAATGTTCAGCACAGCAAGAGCACTAAGATAACCACGGATGCATTCACCTACACCGGTGTTTCAGCGTGGCGCAACTGGCGTGCTTATGGCCCTTCTCTAGTGACGCCGGAAACTGAAAAATCAGCCCTGACGGAAGATGATGAAGGCAATGCCATCGTGACCGTTATCGGTGAAGGAACGGCCGATGTCGAGCTTATTCAGCATGTAAACCCCTACGCCATATTGGAGAATGGCCGCGGTGGCCCGATGGATTTAACGCCATTTAATTCATCGTGGGTGCAGGTGACGTATCAATCGGATACGCCGGNGGAATTGCAGCTACGCGAAGGGCTGGGTGAAGACGACTGTGTGCATGGTTATGGCCAAAACAAAGTGTTCCTGCCGGAATCACCGGATCGATTCTCAACGGTGCGCGCTCAATTTTCTGATTTCAAACCGCACGGCGGCCAGGATCCAGATCACAAATTGGATTTGACCAATGTTTGCAAATTCAACTTTTACATCCGTGGGGGGACGCTTTCGATTAAGGATATGACCATTGAAAATTATGACCCAAGCGTGATGAGGCCATAATCAATACTCACCGCATTTCGTTGAATAGTGTCGTGTGTCTGCGGTTGACGTTTTATTTATGACTCTGATAGTCACGGTCTGACGCAGGAAGCAATGTGCGATTTATCCGGTACGTTCGGCGTAGGGCTATCGTGAATAAGGCATAGCCCTACGCGAGTCTATATACTTCTGATTGGAGCTTCGGCTCAATTGACGATAGTTGTGTCTGCTATTTGATCAGGTAGTTCGGCTTGTAGTACATCCAGTATTTGTGTTCGTAGCCATAGCAGAGTTGTATCTCGCTTCATGCGTGTATGCCAGCTCATAGATATCGGTGCAGGAGTTATATTCACAGGTGGAGAACGAGTAATAAGTTGACCGTTATTAACGCTGTCAAAGATGATAGGGGCCGGAATAGTGGTGATTAAATCAGTGCTGGCTAACAATTTTTGTAAGCCGTAGCCATGGTTCACTGTCATCGCTATTCTGCGTGATAGTCCTTGTTGTTGAAGTAGCTTATCTACGTCACCTAGGGCATCTCCAGAGAGTGAGAAGAGAAGGTGCTCGGCGTCTGCGTACGTGTTGATGTCGAGATCTGTTGTTGCTAACGGATGATCCGGGCGCATGGCGCACACAAAACGATTATCGAAAAGCCACTGTGTTTCTACTCTGCTGTCCTTACCTTCGAAGAAGTCCAACACAAGATCAACGTCAGCGTCGAGTAGGAGTTGTTCTCCGTTGACCGCGTATGGGACGGCGTGGAGATTGATCTTCGGCGCTTGTGCTTCAAGTCGTTTTCGCAATGGCAGCCAAAAAATATCGACCATCCAATCCGTAGCAGCAATTCGAAAAGTGCGTTTATCGTTGGTGATATCAAACTCGGGTCGCTGTGATGCACTTTTGATAGTTGCTAGTGGCTCCGAAATTCTGCGCCATAAACTGTATGCGAAAGGTGTTGGGCGTACGCCTCGTCCGTTTTTAATAAACATCGGATCTTGCCAGAGGTGACGCATTCGAGATACGGCATTGGATACCGAAGGTTGCGTCATCGACAACCGGTGGGCGGCAGCGGTGATCGATTGCTCCTGCATGATGGCATCAAAGATAACCATGAGATTCAGATCTGGTTGTGCCACGCGTATACCCCTGTTGTATTGATGGAAGTATCTCTCAACTCATCATTTTCATCAATGTGGGTAATGCAATTTGGTGATTAGACGATATGACTCTGGCTTGGCAAAGTAAGTGTATACAACCATTTATAAATGATTGTATTGATCCACGATCAGAACCCCTAAGCCTCAATCATGCAGGAGACAGAAAGATGGCGACCACCATGTCATTTCATAACGATAACCTACCCGATATGCGAGATACGTTCAGTTGGGGGCTTAAGGTTAGTGACTTTAGTGAGTTATTTTTTGTCACAGGGCATGCAGACTGCAACCCAGATTTCGTAACGTCCTATCCGGGCGACCCAGTTGCACAAACGCGTTTGATACTAAGCCAGATGAAAGCGTTTTTGGAGTCTGCGGGATACAGTATCAACGATATTGTGCGCACGGATTGGACGTTCGTAAACGAGGTTAACAATGACCAATTCTCCGAAATCGCTGCCGAATGGGCGACCTTTCTTAAGGATGTTGAGAACAAGCCAGCAACCGGAACATTGCGTTATGTTCAGCGCTTGGGAATGCCTAATATGATGGTTGAGTACGAGATGATGCTTGCTCGATGACTGAATGAAAGAGAGAGGGGGTGATTCATCTCTCTTCCATGATTGGCAATCGTACGGTGTGCCGCAGAGGCGCTTGGATTATTTGATAGAAGCGAGATTGAAAAAGTACGCAAAGGCCCTGCAAACAATGCGACCATCAAACTTTTTGAATACGGATGAGGTGTATGAGGCGAGACCAGCAGGCCAGTGCACCAAGCCTGATATCAGCGAAAGACCTAAAAATACGTCATGAAGTCGGTCAGCCAATAGTAAGCTGGGTCCTCGGTGCAAAGTTGTATGAGTCAGAAAGTACCATGTAACTTCGCCGACCTGGGCATCAACTTGATCGTGCTCGTGTTATCTTCGCGATACATAAGTGCACATTGACGCTGCTTGCACTTTTCCTGGTGCGTATTTTCCGGTATAACCTCCGCATGAAAATTCCAAAACGACTACAACCCCTTGTTGCCGATGGTTTAATCGACGAAGTAATCCGCCCACTTATGAGCGGCAAAGAAGCCGCTGTATTTGTGGTGCGCTGCGGTGATGCGATCCGCTGTGCCAAGGTTTATAAAGAGGCGAGTAAACGCAGCTTTAAACAAGCCGTGCAGTATCAAGAGGGCCGTAAGGTGCGGAACTCTCGGCGTCAGCGCGCGATGGAAAAGGGCTCAAAATACGGCCGTAAGCAACAAGAAGACAGTTGGCACAATGCCGAAGTTGATGCTTTGTATCGACTTGACCGTGCGGGCGTGCGTGTGCCTGAGCCATTCGGTTGTGTCGAAGGTGTGTTGCTGATGGAGTTAATCACTAACGATGAAGGTGAAGTTGCGCCGCGTTTGAATGACGTAGATATGAGTGCTGAGTTGGCATTAGAAGATCATGCAATGCTGATGCACTACGTCAAATTGATGCTGATTGAAGGCCTCGTACACGGTGATTTGTCGGAATTCAATGTACTGGTCGATGACTACGGCCCGGTGATTATTGATCTGCCACAGGCTGTTGATGCCGCGGCTAATAATCATGCCTACAGCATGTTGGAGCGGGATGTGGAAAACATTACCACGTACTACGCGCAGTTTGCGCCTCAGTTGAGTCGTTCACGCTATGCACAAGAAATGTGGGCGTTGTATGAAGAGGGCAATCTGAATGCAGAAACCCCACTCACTGGCGAATTCGAAGAAGATGATACCAGTGCCGATGTGGATGCCGTATTACTTGAGATTAAAGCTGCTCTTGCTGAAGAAGAAGCTAAACAGGCGCGGATGGCGAGTGATGAGCAAAATCCTAATGGTGTCGATGATTCCGCAGGCGAGTGGACTGAGGACGCGCCTGGGTAGGTGAGCGTGGCGCAGACATTGTAGATCTCTGGCAACTGTCTCAGTGCCGTTTTTTACAATAACTCGCTTATATACTGCGATGTGCATTTTATATTATGCGTTTGCAGTCGTCAGAGACTCTCGGTAGGCGTTTATTAACGTCGTAAATGACAAGTGTGTCTGACGTTTGTGTGTCTAATTAACGTGCGGCATACAGTTGAACTCGGTCGCATCAGGTACAGTCGATATTAAATTGATAAGCGAATCGCTTTGCTGTTCAATAGTAAATTGCCGAATCAGATTGTTGTTTTTTGTGATGATAAATTTATTTGGGCCAATCTGTTTCCAGGTGTCTTCGTCACCAAGGGAATTCAGTGTATTTGTAGTCTACACTCGGTAGCTATTGTTTCTATAGAATATGATTTCTTCAGATCGGTCGTTTGTAGAGCAGACCCAGCGTCCGGTTCCACTCGTTAACAAAAGCAGGTTGTTCCTCGTTTCAAGCTCCTGAATCTTTCGAAACAAAAAGTCGAAGTTATCATTTACTTCTTGAGAGGAGGTTTTTTGCCCCGGAGTGAATTTGTTCAATGCATTCTCTTCGGCGATTGAAATCGTACTTAGCAATAATCCGATGATGATTAGTGGTAGGGCGCTGTTCTTCTTTATAAGTCCAACTCTTGGGCGCTAGGGTTTAAACCAATATTGTATCAACTGATTTTTTCGTTGCCATTAAGTCTGCGCGTTGTGTGTAGAAGGTAATCGGCAATCAAAAAACTGCTCGCGGGCGAATTTGAGCGCGATACCGGCGCTGATGTGATGATGGACTTTGATTGTATTGATGAGCGCCATGAAAAAATCGTTAGCTTTGGTGCGGGTACGCCAATAATTTTAACGTTCGAAACGGTATTAAAAAACAAGTTTCGATATGAAAACTGACACTGATAGGTAAATAGATCAATGCCAGTGATTCTTGTGCAGTTATTAAAGCGATCGTGGCTACAAAGAATATTCGGCACTCGCGAAAGCATCAAATGCTTCAGGATGGATGTTGGGCGCCGGTATTATTTGTGTTGTGCCCGAGAGGTATAGCAAGCAATCAAAACCAGCTTTTTACATCATCCGCAGTGGGCACATTACCGCTAAATACGACTTTTTCATCCACCACGACAGCGGGTGTTTTCATCACGCCATACTGCATGATCACTTGCGCGTTTTCTTCTTTCTGCAGTTCAGTCTCAACCGATAAGCTGGCGCGTGTAGCATCGATAATATCGTAAACTTTCTGACACTTCTTACAGCCGGTGCCTAGTACTTTGATCGTATGCATAATCAGTCTCTATGTTGTTAGATAAAAGGGGATAGCAGGTTAAATATCCAGCCAACCAGCGTAAAGGCGACCAGCAGCATGACAAAAATAATCGCCAGTAGGCGCCATTGCATCACTTGTTTCAGTAGAATAAATTCAGGAAAGCTCGCCGCGACCGTACTCATGCAAAAGGCCAGCGTCGTGCCAATGGGTAGCCCTTTGAGAATCAGGCTTTCCATTACTGGAATCACACCGGTCGCGTTGGAATATAGCGGAATACCCAGCAATACTGCCGCAGGCACTGACCACCACTGGCCATTTCCCAAATGTGCTTCGAGCCAGCCATCCGGTACAAAGCCGTGTAACGCCGCTCCAAGCCCCACTCCGAGTATTACCCACTTCCATACGCGGCCAAAAATCTCTTTCAGCTCTTCACCGGCAAAGGCATGACGTTCTCGCCATGATAGTGCGGGCGCCGCGTTGGTTTGCGCGGGTTCGTGCTTTTGTTGCTGGGCGGCAGCCAACGCGTCAGCGGCAAACGATTGTAACCAGCGTTCAGCGTGAATACGATCGAGAAATATACCGCCGGCCATGCCAACTGCTAGTCCGATACCAACGTAGGCGATGGTGAATTTCCAGCCCAGCAGGCTCAATAGCAGTAAGATGGCCACTTCGTTGATCAATGGCGATGTCAGCAGAAATGCCATAGTGATGCCTACGGGAATACCCGCAGAGCTAAAGCCGAGAAATACCGGAATGCTTGAACAGGAACAGAATGGGGTAATGGCACCGAAACCCGCTCCGAGCATGTATCCTACACCGCGGTGTCGGCCGGCGAGGTAGTCACGTACACGTTCTATATCCAGCGACGCGCGCAGCCAAGATATCGCATAAATCATCACGATCAGTAAGACAAAAATCTTGGTGGTATCTTCGATAAAGAAGTGTAGCGCTGATGCCAAACGGTCAGCTGGGTCCAAACCTAAAACCTGATAGATCAGCCAGCTTGCCAGTGCTGTGAAGGGTTCAAAAAGACTGTTCATAGAATACTACCCTGAGTGAATATGTGTTTAGGCCACGGGTGTAGTTATCAGCGCCGTATCGCGGTCAGATCTTCTTGCCGGTTATTATCTGAGAGGATGTTTTTTAATACTAAAGGATATCTATTGGGTAAAACCATGATCTACATCGGTTATCGACCACAACATGCGGTAATTTGCTGATGGGGATGGTGGTTTTTTGTCGTGCTTGTCATCCGGAGAAGTTCTGTGCGTTTTCTATATAGATTCCGCGGCTATGTCTTTGGAGGGGGATTTAACATCGTCTCTGAAGAGCCATGCTTGGGCTTTATCGCCGCAAAAGGATCAAGTCCCGAACACTGTCGAGATTTTGAGTGATTAAGAGCTGTGTGCCACCTGCCAGTAACAGGAATTCGGGGAGGGTATTTTTCGGCAGGGGGTGTTGCCAGTCAATTTGTTTGGTTTTTGAATCTAGTCGGCTGAGAGTCGCTGTTCCATTGTTATCTGTGACAATCGAATAAATGTACTGCTTGTGGAGCTGCCAAAACGCGGGTGCATGGGTGGTTATCAGCTTAGGTNTTAGGTCTATTTTTTTGCCGGATGCAGTGTTGCTTGCCAACGCTTGCCGCCAGAGCTTACCGGTTGCGCTTTGGCTGTAGTAGAGGGTTTCTCCGTTGGCCGAGAGTTGCATAAAATCTGCGCCTAAACGGGTAATTTGACGGGTGTTTTGGGTTGCTACATCATAAAACCAGATTTGCCATTCGCCAGATTGATGTGAGCTAAAGAACACGCCAGTTGCGTTGTTATTGAATACTGGGTTGATCGCGCTGATGCCATCGAGAACAGTTGTCCATGTTTGATCTTTGGGGTCAAAGATTGATAAGCCGCCAGATTGCCCTTCTTCTAATGCGTAGCCATTATTGTGCACTTGTAATCGTCGGCTGGAACGCGCGTTTTTTTTCGTTAACGCAGGGCTGATTTCTCCGTCATTAGTTTGGCGAAAATAGTTAATCTGATGATTTTTATAGGTAGAAAAATACACGTTGCCTGCTGTATCTGCTGTATCTGCTGTATCTGCTGTATCTGCTGTAATTGAGCGAACGCTGCCGACATCTATCAGCGAGGGTTTTGTGGTGTTCTTTTTTAGATCGGCAAGCAGCAGTACTTGCTCTTGAAGGCCGACACTGGCGACAAGAGAGTTTGTACGTGGGTTGAAATCAATGTCGTGCAGGTGAGTGTTGTCGTATACGAGGTGCTCAATGGCAGTATGCAACTCGTAACGATAGAGCCCCCGGTCTCTTGATACCGCATAAGCATGGTTATCATCTTCTGCAATGGCGATACTGTTCCACCCTGTTTCTGTCGAGACGTCGGGTAGTTCTAGGTCGATGGTTCCGTCATCGCCTTCACGCAGTGGTACGAAGTTGATGCCCAATACGCGTTGGTGCAAGTCTCTTACTACCATGAGCTCATCAGCGGATGGCATATAAAACATATTGAAATCACCTTGCCCGCCATGCCCGGGAACCGAAAACGGTTTACCAAGGCCACTGTGTATGTTGTATCTCCAAACGCTATAGGGCTCAGAATCGGCGGTGCGTTTATTGATATATACAGTGTCTGCTTCGCCAAACACGAGACGAGATTGGGTATCTTGTGGGCGGCAGGCTGTTATTGGGCGGATATCGGTAATGGTAACGGTGGGATTACGCTGAATTGTGGCGGTTACAAACTGGCACGGATTGTCGGGTGTGCGTTGTACAAAACCGATGCGATTGCCGTCACTGCTCCAAGTGGGGTGCCTGATATCGGCTTCGATGGGAATTTGAGTTGCCGCTGTGTTTGGCGTTATTGATTTTATCCATAATTGGTGTGTCGATGCCCCTTCAGGAACATAGGTGAATAATACCTGTTCTCCGTCGGGTGAGAATTTTGGGGAGTACTCGTTGCCCGGCATGTTGGAAAGTCTCGACACACCGCATGATGATAACCGTCTTCAAGCCTGCTTGGTAAAAGAGGCAATGAGGCACCATACTATTCGAGGAGAAATAGCCTGCTATGTTAAACCAACAATCACAAAAAGTATTCCTTCGCAAAGCGGTTACCATAATGGCTGGAGGGGTTGTTGCCCTCAGTTTGCTTACCGCTTGTAGCTCAGATGATAAATCAGATAGCCGTGGGCCAAGTAGTAGTAACGCTCCGATTGTGCCTACCCATACGGATATCTCGCGGATACCTGCAGATAGGGGTGATCTTCAAGCCGCAGAAAATACTGCAGCTGTGCGTCATGCTGCGGTCGTTTTTAAAGGAGAGACCTACCCAATCATCCACATGGATTTAGAAGGAGGAGACTCAATTATTGTGCATTTGGCCAATCGGCAGGGGATTGTGCAAGCTAAATGGGATAAAAAGACAAATAAGCCAAAAGCTCCAATTAGCTTGATTCTTGGTGACAGCGGTTCAATCCCCTTGGATCTTGATGAGCTGGACAAAAAAGGTGTGTTGGATAACTTAGATGTGTTTACTGGAGCGACTCTTGAGACGGAAGAAAAAGGAGATTATGGCGAGGTAACCGCAACAGTCGTTAATCCAAGAAATGGGTTGGGGTTTGATTTTAAAGCGTTGTTACATCAAGCGTTGAGCTCAGCAGGTACCGCAGAGTTACGTATTTTGGAGAATGATGTTTATATATCCGGTTCGTTGGGTTTTCGAGCGTACCAACAACTCAAAAGCCTCACGTCGACAAACAAGGATCTTAAGCGTCTGGTGCTCTTGAATGTCGAAGGCTCGGCAGATGATAATTTCAACGTCTATATTGGGCGCCTGGTTAGACAAGCAAAGCTTGCAACGCATCTTCCTTCCAACAGCGTAATTGCATCCGGTGGCGTCGATCTGTTCGCCGCGGGCGTTACGAGAACAGCCGAAGACGGCGCGAGCGTGGGTGTAGTGACATTATCTGGTAATGTGTATAAGTGTCGTCACTAAATAGTATGCTCTGCATAGGTAGCGTTTAATAGTTACCTATGCAGGAGTTTACCGATGCCAATGGCGATATCGTAGAAGTCCATACGCCAGATTTATCGAAGGAAGCGCCTATTGAGTTTGGGCCTGGTGGGCTGAGGTTAAGGCTTGATCGCTGGTGGGGCTAGGTGTTGTTGTTGTTGTTGTTGTTGTTGCCTCCATGGGAGAGCATTCGCTCCATAAATATCTCCAGCGGCGTATTTGGCACCGTCTTCTTGAGTTTTAGTAGCGCAAGAGGGCGAGTTAACTTGGTGTCTCTGATCTTAATGCGTACGAGAGAACCGCGCTGCACTTCTTCATCCACCGTATTAGATGGCACAATGGAGATACCAATACCGGCTTCGACAATCTTTTTTAAGGTGTAGATGTTGTCGTTAGTCATTCGTATATNCACGCGGATGCCTTTCTCGTCGAGCACTTTGTCGGTAGCTTCTCGCGTCGGCATACCTGATTCGAACGCAATAAATGCTTCGGATTCGATGTGCTCCAACAAGATGGTTTTCTTGTTGCTGAATCGATGCTCTTTGGCGACGATTAAGACCAACTCATCTTCGCTGTAGGGTATTGCTTCGATGTTAGTGCGTTGTTCCGGGTACGCGACGACACCAAGGTCGATCTTTTCTTTGAGCAGAAGGCTGTAGATGTCATCAAAGCGCCTGAACTCCATATGAATATGCACTTTTGGAAAACTCTTCATAAAGCTGGAGAGAAATTCTCCCATCTCGTACATACCAATGCTGTGTATCGTTGCGATACGAATATTCCCTTCCAGAACACCCTGACTATAACTGGAGCGGATTTTTAAGCCCTCACTGAGTTGCAGGATCTTTTTTACATCGGCAAGAATGATCATGCCTTCTGGGGTTAACTGAATATTATGCGGGGTACGGTTGAAGAGCTTTTTGCCTAGCTCGTCTTCGAGCTTTTTAATGTGAATACTGACCGCCGGTTGTGTGATGTTATTTTGCCGCGCGGCTTTAGCAAAGCTGAGCTCTCGAGCGATATCTCTAAACAGGCGTAATTGAATCAGGTTCATGGTGCTATTAAAGGCTTCTTAGGGTTTTCTATAGATAAATATATATTATCCTTAGCATAAGATATTACAATTTTAATTATCAATAGGTGAGTGTCATAATTTTGTTTTCAAAATACAAAAATACTACTGCACATAGCCGCTGATTTTTCGATTGAGCGCTGTTGTGCGTCAACCGTGAGAGCATGAATTGGAAAACATAACAGCAAATATACAGGCCTGTGCAGCAGACAACGCAACCCAGCCAGTGACAGCTCAGAGCGAGCCAATGTCGGCGCGTCAGCGGGCAGCGGATGCAAATCACCACCTAGCCGAGCTCCGCCATGACCCCGATGCGATTCGACGCTCCTTCGAAACGGGTGAATACCCGTACCACACCAAGATGCGTCGGGCGACTTATGAGAAACAAAAAGCGCAGTTGCAAGCAGAGCTGTTGAAGGTGCAGCGTTGGGTTGAAGAATCCGGCGAAAAGATTGTTATTATTTTTGAAGGCCGTGATGCGGCGGGTAAGGGCGGCACCATCAAGCGATTTATGGAGCATCTTAATCCGCGCGCCGCTCAAGTTGTTGCTTTGGCTAAACCCACAGAGGCTGAGCGCAGCCAATGGTATTTTCAGCGTTATATTAAGCACATGCCCAGTGCCGGTGAGCTCGTGTTGTTTGATCGCTCTTGGTACAACAGAGCGGGTGTAGAGCGAGTGATGGATTTTTGCTCGCCGAGTGAATATCTGGAGTTTATGCGCCAGTGCCCGGAAGTTGAACGTATGTTGGTGCGATCAGGTGTGCGGCTCTATAAGTATTGGTTCTCGGTATCGCAGGAGGAGCAGTTGGCGCGTTTCTCATCGCGCCGTGTTGATCCGTTAAAGCAATGGAAGCTCTCTGCCATTGACGAAGCATCGTTAGACAAGTGGGAAGACTATACCGAAGCCAAAGAGGCGATGTTTTTCTATACTGATACTGCCGATGCACCGTGGACGATCATTAAATCCAATGACAAAAAACGTGCACGCTTAGCGACCATGCAGCATTTTCTCTCAACGTTGCCTTACACAGGCAAGGATACTAGTGTTGTTAAAGGGCCGGATCCGCTGATTGTTGGGTATGGCGCACATGTGGTTGGCGATAGTGATCACATACTCGGTAAATCTTTGCATCCTAAGCAACGTAAGAAAAAACAGAAAGAATAAATCCTTATCTGCGATTTTTTCGTTAGTCATTATGACGTTTGCTTTGTAGGTTATCCGAGGTTAAGCCTCGAGTAAGCAGGCATTACTTTGTATATCGTTAGGGCGGGGTGAAACTTGCTCTCTCTCGATATTTTTCGCTGTATTTTCTGATTTTATTCCCTGTCTCAGTGTCGCACTATCGCGCGCGATAATTTCTTTTATCATCAATGATGGTGGTGTCTACAGCGTTATTAATTCCGTGTTTTTACGTTGATCTAGCTGTATACATTGTCGATACCTGCTGAAATATACGGGTTTGTAAATAAAAGATTGACGATAGAATTTTGTATTTGAAGTAGTCATCTAACGAATGGTCTTTTGTGATGGATTTCACATTGATAGCCGCTGTTCCCCGATATGATTTTTCGTCAATAAGACAAAAAAATTGATTCAGGGGAATTTATTGATGTCGAACCAGAAAATAATTTCGATGCTGGGAGGGCTTGCGCTCCTTCTTTCAGGCTGTGTTGACGACTTGTCTCCAGCAGTTCCATTGCCGGTTGATACCGAGGTGGAAGCCGACAGTGATGGCGATGGTGTTGTTGATTCGAAAGACGCTTTTCCACAAGATTCGTCGGAATCTAAAGATTCTGACAACGATGGTATTGGTGATAATGCGGATCCATTCCCTCACGACCCAGACAACGGACAAGGGCAAGCGTTTGTTCTGCAAGGCCAAGAAGAATATGAAACAACGACGCAGACCGCGACAACGTTTTCATTCTCCGTCGCGGGCGTAGAAGTTGAGTCATTTGAACTAGCCAAAGGCGTTTTACCGCAAGGGTTAGAACTAAACAGTGATGCAGGTAACCTGAGTATCACGGGAACGCCAGCGTATGCCGGCGTTTATAACCTGACATTGCGTGCGACCAAAGGGGAAATCTATAGTGATTTTGTTACCCGCATTCAAATTACCTCTGCAGATACGCCATCTGCCAGCCTAGAGCGCACAGAGATTCTCAGCCCTAATGCGGATTCCTACGTGACGCATTTTGCGGACTATAAACACGGAAATGAAGATCGCCTTGTTATCGCCGATAAAGCCGGTAATGGCGGCAAGCAAGGATTGCTGCGTTTTACGGTTCCGCCAACAACGGATACGTTAACATCGGCGTATATCGAGTTAACAGTTGATCAACAATCCGGCGGTGATGTACCCCTTGTGTTCGAAGGTATCGGCAATAGCTGGAATGAAACGAACGTTCAGTGGAATACGCTGTTTGTATTTGGCAATGCACCCTATCAAAAGCGGTTGCCATCTTTTGGTCCGCAAGTACATCATGTTGTGGACGGTGCACAAACTGAAGATGTTCAAGTTGGTGATGTAGTAGGAAGAACGGTGACCATTGATGTTACCGACCTGATGATGTCTGATGGCCTCATTGACCCTACGGAGATCGCATTCCTTTTCGGTCGAGGCCAAGCGGGTGAATCATGGGTTCACTTTCGTTCAAAAGAGGCGAGCGACGGGCATCCCAAGTTGAAATTAGAATATCAATTGGATAATACCCGTCCATTTTCGGTTGCTGCCGGTAATTCTCACCGTTTTTTGAACCCTGATATCGTTGAGAAGGTTGATCTGAAGTTTTCCAAACCGGTGTCTGAGTTTCCGCTAGGTGCGTTATCGGTTGTTAATGCAGATCTGTTGGCGTTGGTAAAACTGTCTGACACTGATTATCAGCTGCTACTCGAAAGTGAAAATTCTGCCGGCGATAGAGTATCAATCAACATCGATGAATCACTTGTAAAATCGGAGACTGATCAGGTGTTGCAAGTGATGCCTGAGATTGACTTGGCATTGATGGCTCCGACACGACTAACGGCCGTTGTTGATCGGTCGCCTTATTATAATCAAGATGTAGATTTGAATGGCGGCACTGTGTTGTTTGATATCCCTCCGCTAGCTGTTGAAACCCAATCGTTGATACTTCAGTTGTCGCTGAAAGAACTTCGCGATGACGGTAAGCCGTTGATCATAAGAGACATAACGTCAGGGTCTGCTTCTGAAAAATCTGTATCGAAAATACTCAGGCTGACCGATTCTGGTGCCACGATCCTGGTAGATATTTCTTCATTGTTTAGTGAGGGGTTATCTGAAGGCCAAGTGAAACTTAGCTTTGAGTTTGAAGCACAAAGTGATCCTTCACATGTGACTCGGGCGCAGGGCTTTACCCGAGGTAACCCTTCTGAATTCCCGCAGTTAAGAATTAACGATCATCATCATCTTCCGGCCCCTCGACCTGCAATTGCAAAACCGGAATGGACTCAAACCCGAATCATGGCGGGTGAGGATCGGGTGAGCGTGAACGGTGGAGCGATTATCGAGTACGATAAAGTACCAAATCCGCCAGTTTATTACGTGACTTATTATCCCGAGGATAATCCAGAAACCCCCGAGATAGAGGGCGAAGGTTTACTTCAAAATGGCCTGACTCGTGAAGGTAAAACGCCGTATTACGACAACGAAATTCATGTTTGGTTAAAGATGGGTAAAGGGACGTATACCGTATCACCTTACGCTGATGATCAAGTCTGGACGCTATTTAATTCTGCAGACGAAGATTATTACAGGATGCCTAACGGAACGGCTAATCACTTGGATGCCGATGTGAAAACTTACTTCGATTCGATGGAAGCACGTCTTAATTTGGCCGGTAAGTTGCCGATCGAAAAACTAAGAGCGTTCTATGTGTTCTTCAGTGGTGCCAACGATGATGTGTATTACAACTCAAGTGAATCGCGTGGTAACTCCCAGTTTGTGATGCAACGAATTCTTGAAAATCAACGGGCTGGTAATAGCAATAGAGTGGGTATTGCCTGCTGGGGCTATTCAACTATGTTAGCGGCTTACGCGCGATATCTAGGGTATGAGGCAAGCCAGGGGGATACGAATGGTCATGTTTGGACACTCGTGCGCATCGACGGATTTTGGAAAGTTTTTGATGCGACGCCTGGGTACGGCATCTTCAATGCCATTGGGCGACCTGCGTATTGATTTCTAGCTTTATACTCTGGTTTTTAGACCTTAGCGTGTAGCTGTATCGCCCTCTCTCTGGACTAACGGATTAGAAGGAATCCAGAGAGAACGGCTTACAGGGCGATGCGTACACCGTTAACTAACATTACGATCTGTGTGGAATTAATCTTCAAAATTTTGTAGTGGTCTGATACATAATTCTGACGAAAAAACTGAAGTGCGTTTGTGTTTCTAGGTAGATTGGCGTGCAAGTCAATGCAATCGTGTCTCGCAACTGATTTCTTTGTATATGCTTCTCAATTTTAAGAGAGCCGAAAAACACAGTATGTAATTTTGAAAGAGTCGTTTAGAATACACCGGAACGGACACACGATTATAAAAAGGGAGCTTCAAGTGCCAAATCGCATGCAATTTATTCTCGCCCTGCCTGTTGCGTTAGCTATAGCAGGTTGTTTACCCGAAGATACTGTAACGCCAACACCTCCTGATACATCGACTCCAGATCTCTCTGAATACCAGGGTGCCNGGAAAGCGACGACAACACAAAGCTCTGGCGGTAGTCCCGCTCAGTCTGTCGAAGAGATTATCTATGTGACAGTCGACGAGTCTGAGCTGTTTGTACGTCGATGCGGCGAATCTGGTCGTGGTACAGGTTATTCGCTCAATGAAGCTTCTGGAGAGTTTGAGGCGATTGAGGCTGATCCCGCTGCACTTCTTCCGAACATTGAATTCGCCAGTGGCTCTTCAATCAGTCTGAGCTTAGCTGCGAACGGCGTCAGTATCAGTGGTAGTGGTGCTAAATTCAACAGTAGCACGAGTGTCTCTGTGGGTACCTTGTATGGAGCTGAAGTGTTCTCTTTGGAAGACCTGTTCCCATTGCCCCCCCCACCGACTGACCCTTCTTCTGCAGAGTATGTGGTCGATTGCTATAAGCTTACGATTCCAAATCTGAACGGCGCTCCACCACCTGATGAAACGCCTCAGCGAGCATTTGAATTCTCGGGAATCACTGCAGAAGATCTTCGGTATCACTACATTGTCGGCGCAGAAAATACGTCTCTTAAGCTGAATAAAGTAACCGGTGATGCAGTGACTGTTCGATTCGATTCGTCAGAGCCTCCGATGCCGAATCACTCGGTTTCAAGTTATTTGGAAAGCCCAACAAATTTTTCGTCAATTCTCTACGGGTCTCACTCGCAAGTTGCTGAGTTCCATGTGTCAGTATTTATTGATCGCCCGATGCCCTAACGCATAACTACTGTGTCAGGGTTGAATTGAAATATCCTGACACAGTAATTTAAAGCCCACTCTCGGGTTTTACTTTGCCGTTTGTTGGTCGAATTAACGTTTTTTTGCCGTTAGGCTCGGCGTTTTTTGAATCCATAAACCCCCGCGCTAAATAATGTCTTAACAACAACTCCCCAGGTATTCAGATTTGGTTTAGGGTCTTTACCGTTTGCAATGCGCCGGAGCTGGTGTTCATACCAAGTCACTCCGAGCATCACCATGGCATCCATGGCAGGGTTTCCTGTTGTTGGATTGTCTAATGGCATGCTGTAGTTTCTATCGGTCAGTAATTTATTCGGGAATTCGGGATCAACGGCGGTCGTTCTCGCCAAGCCAATAAAGTCTGTAGCTCCACTTTGTAGAGCCTCGATCATTGTCGGTGCGCTGCGAAATCCGCCAGTGACGACCATTGGCGTGTCCACCAGTTGCCGAACCTTTTCCATATAATCTAAGAAGTAGGCTTCACGTTTGATGGTGCTTTGTTTGCGGGTGTCGTCTTTTTTGTCGCTCCCCATCATTGATGGACTCTCGTAGGTGCCACCGGATATCTCGATGAGATCAATCCCCGCGTTTGCGAGTGCCTGTACTACTTGCATGGATTCATCTTCGGTAAATCCACCTTTCATGAAATCAGCACTATTTAGTTTTATACCAATAGGGAAGTCGTCGCCAACCTGATCTCTTATAGCCTGATACAGAGTTAACACAAAGTGCATGCGTCGCTCTAGGCTTCCACCCCATTGGTCATCACGTTGGTTGTGGCGAGAAGACAAAAACTGACTAACGAGATAGCCGTGTGCCCCGTGGATTTGAACACCAGTGAATCCGGATTCTTTAGCAAGCCGAGCGCTGGTTGCGAACTGATCAATAATCTTGAAGATCTCCAGCTCTGTTAATGCGCGGGGTTGATTAAAGCCTTTTTCAAGCCCACCCTCAAGTGCAATTGCAGAAGGCGCAAGCGGCTCTTTTGATATGAAGTTAGGTATTTGCTTCCCCGGGTGGTTAAGCTGTGCCCAGATACTAGCGCCGTTTTTCTTTCCAGCTTCAGCCCATTGTCGAAACAGAGTTAGGTCACTGCGTTCATCCAATACGATGTTTTTTGGCTCTCCTAGCGCATTGCGGTCGATCATGATGTTGCCTGTTACGGCCAGGCCGATTCCGCCTTGGGCCCAACGTTCATAAAGAGTAATGAGGCTGGGGAGTGGATTATGATGTTTGTCGCCAAGCTGTTCACTCATTGCCGATTTGAACAGGCGATTTTTGATGGTCTTGTTTTGATCCAGAGCTTGGGTATCTAAGTTAAAGCTATCGCTCAGTGAAAGCGTGCGGATGTCAGTATTTACCTGTTCTACATTGTTGCGTATCATGATTTACCTCAATGAATATTTAGACCGGTCGTATTTTAATGAGTGTTAAAAAAATGCAGACTTGTCTGCATTGGTTTCAAATTGAATAGATAGCTAGCCCGCGCTATTTGGGCGCATGAGATCATCCAGCATTAATGCCATGGTTTCTATGGCCGGAGTTATGTCTTTGTTCATTTGTAATTTGATTAACGCGCCTTCCCACGTTGCCCAGTAGATCTTGGCTAACTGTGCTGCGGACAGATCATTGCGTATGTCACCAGCATCTTGTGCCTGGCTAATAAGGTCAGTAAAAAAATCAATCCATTGCTGCGATGCATTTTTGAGCTCCGCTCGGCATTCTTCGCTTTCAGCGCCAATCTCTATGGATAATGAGCCAATCAAGCAGGAGCTTCGAAAGTCTGTGGCGGCAATTTTGTTCACCGAATACTCGTAGATCGTTCTAAGTTGTTCTTTCGCACTTAAGTCTTTGCCTGCCCCGGTAACGAAAGCTTGCTGCTGCTGTTGGGTATCCGCGATATAAGCTTGAATAACTTCGGCAACAAAGGCCTCTTTACTGGCAAAGAAGTTATAGAAAGAACCTTTCGGCACTTTTACTTCATCCAGTATTTGTTTGATTCCCGTGCCGTGATAGCCGAAATGGGAAATTTGTTCCATGCCTGCCTGAATAAGCGCTTCACGGACGTGTTCACTGCGTCGTGGTCTGTTCATGATGTTCATAATATGACCGGTCGTCTTTTATGTAAAGCGCGATTGCCACCTGATAGATCGTTTATCAGCTAGATCAGATTAAGGGAGGGGAATCGCTAATGAACGGCGAGCAGGTTTGGCCGCAAGGTTGAGAAGCTCGGTCCAGAGCAATGCACCGTGGCGTGTCACTATCACAAAGGCTCCGTCTGTTGTAATCCAGTGCCACGGTTATGATGTTTGATGTAAGCTGGTGGATCGACGCTACGTGACACTCGGCCGCGCAATCCATGAAGGCACTGACGATCTGTTCGGTGATGTCGGTGCGGTAAATAATTTGGTGTCTGTCAAACGCATCGATAATAAAGTGGAGTTGTTTTACGGTCTGCTAATCGGTGGTGAATTCGTCGTTTCTGTTTTCGAGGCGTTATTTGACCTTCGATTACACGTGTTGTTGAGGCGCCGGTTTCTACGATGTAATGGCTCGTTACGTATAGGTATAAGAAGGATTTTGATGAGTCTTTTTAAGTCATTGAAATGTATGGCGTTCGAATGCCCAAAGTGACGCAAGCTTGGCTTGAGCGATTCATCTTAGTAAAAAATTCGATTTATCTTGATGCGAGATTGATTGATAGTGTTAGTATTTCTGGCTCTGCTACCGACGTTTATAACAATACACTTCAGGGAATCACTATGTTTAAAAGGATTCAGTCGCTTCTGTGTACTGTGCTATTACTAACCGCTGGTAATAGTTATGCTGCGATTCAAGACCCGGCTATTCAAGCCTTGTTGAGCAAACTGCTGCCATTTCCAAATGGCCCACGTGTTATCGAATGTGATCGATATTGGATTCGGTGCAACGACGATGATCAAGTCATTAGTGTGTTGCATTCGATCGATAGTGTCGATGACCTGAATGCTGACTTGTCTATTTTGCAAAAACTGGAATCCTATTGGGCAATACTCGATCCAAGTATCGCTGCTTTGCCCGCCAGCCTAGTAAATGTCGACACGCTCGTTGATTTGCGTATAAATACTCATCAAACGGTGCAGCTGCCCAATGGTTTTAATGCCGATCAGTTGACCCACTTGGATTATGTTTGCGAAGAGGAGACTACGTCGGGTTGTGACCTGCCCACGTCATTGAAATCTGGTACGAGTTTACAAGAAATACGCTTAACCAATAGTCATTGGTTAGGTAATGCGCAGTGGCCGAATGCGCTAGAACTTTTTGTGCACCAGTCGGGTTCCGTTACTGTTAATCTTGATGTGTTGTCTGTTCCGAAACTTCAGAATTTTACACTGACGACGGATGAACAGATCGTTCTGGATACGCAATCGGATAAAACGTTGCTTGAGCTTCGAACATTGTCTTTGAGTGCTTCTTCGGTTTCTATCTCTGCCGATTTAGGCTTGCCGCAGCTACAAAATTTGACAGTGCGGGCATCCGATTTTAGTGGCTTGCCAGACACTTTCTCGCATTACCTAAACCTTGAAGCTTTTGAGTTGAATTCGCTGGACGATGATAAGGATTTGGAAAGACAGCTCAAATACCAGTATGTATATACCGTCGCTAAGTTGAAAAAACTCGACCTAAGTGACCATCGTCCTGACCTCACAGAGTTTCCTCCAGAGGTACTGCAAATGACGAGTCTTGAGCATCTAGATATCAGTAAAAACCGCATTGTTGAATTGCCAGACTCGATTAATCAACTGAAAAAACTCAAAACGTTGAATCTGAGTAATAATAGGCTAATTCGCCTGCCGGCCGTATTTGATCTTCCAGCATTGGAGGAGTTGGCTGTTGGCCGTAATTACAATGTTGATTCGCCTGATACGTTGCCTTTGCCGCCGGGGTTATCCAATTCGGTTAACCTCCATACATTGAATCTGACAACCAGTAAACGTATTCAACCACCCGTAGATTTGGCCCAGCTAACGTCACTGAAAAACTTGTATATAAGCGGTACACGTATAGGCAGCTGGTTGAGCGATATTCCCAGTTTGAACAATCTGGAGCGTCTAACACTGTCGTATATCAGTGCTCTTGATCAACTACCAACCAATCTAGGCGATTTGCAAAATCTCAAGCGTCTCGATATATCCGATAACAGTTTGGCGAGTTTACCCGAGTCTATCATCGAGCTTGCAGGGCTCGAATATCTCAATGCATCCCGGAACGACATAAGCGTGCTTCCATCGCTCATTGGTGATGCATCTTCATTGAGAGTAATAAACCTATATGACAATGCACTGACTGAGCTACCGGACAGTATCGGAAACTTATCTGAAGTGACTGCACTCATCCTCTCCAATAATAAGTTATCAGTGGTTCCTGATAGCGTCGTCAATTTAGTGAAGTTGCGTACATTGCATCTTGATAGGAACGCGATTACTAGGATTCCCGATTCAATGGCAGGTCTAACTGAACTCGAAGAACTGAAATTGCGCCAGAATCGACTTACACGTTTTCCGAGAGCTTTGGCAGAACTTTCTCAAGTTAAACTTCTCGACCTTTCACATAACATGATCAGTGAAATTCCTGCAGATATTGTGTTTGCGGATGGATGGGAAGCAATTAAGTTAAGTTGGAATAACTTAACGGAAATTCCTACGAATATCGTGGCTATTCCATCACTAAAGACACTGATATTATCGAGCAATGCCTTCAGTGGCGCTTTGCCAGTCGCGTTGTTTGAGTCATTCCAAGATCGACATTTATGGATGGATTTATCGGCTAATCGTTATGTGGGTGAGCTACCTGATTACCAGCAGATTGCAGAACCGCTCTTGGCTGTGAGCTTATCTCACAATGCATTGTGGAGTTCTGATGGTGATGTACGTGCCAAATACTTTGGCGCAGATGATCAGTTGTTCCCGCCGCGCGGGGTTAATGTAGCGACTGCAGCTGATGGCACCCATACCATCAGCTGGGGCTTGCCGTTGCTTGATGGCAACATGGGAATGCATCATCAGTACACTGCGGTTCAGCAGCTACGTGGAGGTTTAATTCCTTACTCACCGGCACGCTTTTACTCAAATAACTACATTGTTCGCATAGAACGGCAGGTAAATGGGCAGCCTGACGTTGAAACTATCGCATTGACGGGGGCGACTTCGATCTTTGGCATTCCGAACTTTACCAGCAATTACACCCTAGAAGATTACGATCGTACTGTAGTTAACTATCAGTACAGTGGCGANCTGGCTAACGCGCGCGTTAGTGTATCAAGTTACATGGAAGGCGTTGAGGTAGTTGATGGTAGTATCGTCAGTAATTATTCGCGTCATCAAAACACCCAACGGCTTGAAAGTGAGCCTGCCTATGCCGGTGAAACACAGCCGTTTGAAACTAATCTCGATGATCTGCAGCCGGATTTTCAGGATGAATTCAAAGAAATCGCTAAATCCGGCGGTCTGCCTTATTTTTGGATGTTTGGATTAATTGTATTGGCGGCTTTCCGACGATATCAACTGCGTTCTCTAAAGCGGTAGATCACTACTTCTGAGTGTGGTGATCGTCATTACGGCTAGGTGATTTGAATTTATCATCTAGCCGTTTTTATCTTTTATATTGATATTTAACATTTTCTTAGCAAGAGACAGTTGGTCGTGAAGGCATATTCCGCACACAGTTAGTGAGACCGTTTGACCAACATATCTAATGTGATCTCCCCGAAGCGATTTAGCAGCAGAGCTTCGGCATCCGTCATAGCTGTTTCCAGTACATAATTAATGGAATTTTCAATGGGGCAGTTAGAGTGCTCGTCTGTTAATCCGATAGTGAACAATGACGTTTCGCCCAATAATTGATGAATATCCAACAGTGTTATTTTGTTTAGCGGACACATCAATGCCCACCCACCGTTGCGCCCTTTGGATACTTGAACGTATCCAGATTCCTTGAGCAATCCCATGATGCGCCTTACCACAACCGGGTTGGTTGATAGCATATCGGCTATCTGGGTCGATGTTATGGGCTCGTCGTTGCCCTCCATGTGAGCCAGGATGTGTAGTATTCGAGACAGCCGGCTGTCTTTTCTCATGATTTATATCGTCCAATTCGAAAAACACATATAAGTAACAAAAAAAGTTACACTATTGATTTGCATATGTTTATTATCAGTAATAACTGTTGTTACATTATCTTACTGTATAGATATCGACAACTGAACATAGTGAGTGCACTGATTAACCAGTATGTGGTATTCGACATATGAATAGAGAAGAAACCAAACAACTATTTGACGAGCAAGCGTCTGAGTATGATCAGAAGTGGGTAAATATGGCGGCTATCAATGATGGCATCTATTTCTTTTTGCCATCCATTTTTGCGTCTCTTAGGCCCAATGCTCGAGTGCTCTGTGTAGGGGCAGGAACGGGCAAGGAGCTTTTATTTTTGGCGAAGCAGTTTCCAAGCATTCATTTTTCTGTTGTTGAACCATCAGGCGCGATGTTGGAGATCTGCCGTCACAGAGTCGAACGTGGGGGGTTTACCTCACGCTGTACATTCCATGAAGGATTTCTTGAATCATTCAGCGACGATAACGTACACGATGCTGCTACGTGTTTTTTAGTCTCCCATTTTATTCTTGACCCTATTGCACGGTCAGAGCTTTTTCGACAAATTGCGTGCCGGATGGCTCCTGGCGGTGTACTTGTGAGCGCTGATCTAGCCTCAGATATGCGTTCGCCAATTACTGATAATCTGCTGAGAATTTGGGCGACGACGATGTCAGATTCAGAGGCGGGGGAGGCAGCGGTGAAAAAATTGAAACACGCGTATTCAAATGATGTCGCCGTTCTTTCGCCGGATTCAGTCATCTCCATTATTACTAACGGCGGATTTGAGTCTGTGACTCAATTTTATCAAGCTGGTGTGGTACATGCGTTTTTTGCGACAACACCGTCGATTGTATCGAATTGAGTTTTTACATTCGTTTGATGAGGTAATGATCTTGCGGTTTTTGCATTTTTTTCAGATGCTATTTTCATTTACTGTTTTGGTATCTCATGTATCGAGCTTTTGAAAAGAAGACTAGTGAGCTGGCTAGCTAATGTAGATATTCAAGGGTTAATTGATTGGTGGCGCATTGTCAGGCGCAGGNAAAAAACACGACTGCAAATTTTTGTCTCCATATGTGTACAATTGCCGGTATGTGAACTCATGTTTTTTAACGATCAAGGAAACCAAAATGAAAAGATCCCTATTGTTGATAATGCTGTCTGCACTCTCGGTTTCGGCCATGGCGCGAGATGATGTCGCTGATTATTCGGTAAAAGAGACGATGGCTGTCGAGAAAATATCGAAGGCCATCGGTGAGGGGGTAGCGTTTTACTTTGATGGGCAAAAGCACCCGAAAGTTGAGCAATCATTTGGGGAATTTAAAACCAACAAGAAAACCAGTGCGGTAGGAAAAAGTGATAAAGAAGCTTGTCAGTGGGTTTTTGCCTCGGCCATGAAGCAGTTGAAACAACGAGCGATTCAAGAAGGCGGAAATGCCGTTATTAATATCAAATCAAATTACAAAGGCACACTCACTTCGAGTGACTCTACCTTTAAATGTGGTGCTGGCGGCATAATTGCTGGTGTATCGCTTGTAGGAGATGTTGTTAAGCTATAGGGCTGCAAGCACTTTTGATATCAAGCACCGCATATAGATATGCGGTGCTTTTTTGCTTTTGAGTATCTACTTATTGATTAGACTGTTTTCGTTGGGCGTATGTGAATCATTATCTGTGAGATCATACGAATACTGCATAGGGTAATGCACGGGCAGTTTCTGCAGTTCTCATACAAAGAACGAATAAAATTCTCGCCACCAGTTGTCTACAACAGTAAGATTCGCCACCTCTTTTTACACTTATCAACGAGGCGATCATGACTTCACTTCCTCCTTGCCCTAAATGTACTTCTGCCTATGTCTACCAGGATCAGGATCTATTGATCTGCCCTGAATGCGCTTACGAATGGAACCCAGAAGAAGTTGCTGCTGAAGAAACCATTATCGTAAAGGATGCCAACGGCGCGCTGCTGGCAGAGGGTGATAAGGTTACTCTGATCAAAGACCTAAAGGTGAAGAGCAGCTCTCAAGTGCTTAAAATCGGCACAAAAGCGCTTATTAAGCGTATCAAGGAAGGTAAAGATCATGAGCTGGATTGCCGAGTGGATGGCGCGGGCGAAATGATGGTGACGGCTAAGTTTGTTAAAAAGGCCTGAATGAATCGAGTGGAAGAGATACTAGGTATTCGGTACACGTAAGTTTAGCTAGTGCACGTCGCGACAATTTCTCGATTCTTGTGAGTTTTGGCTATTCGCACTTGTTTTAGCTTTGCGGGCGTCGAGAAGAACGATAGCGTTTTTCATGTTGTGTGAAAATTTGTTTTGACAGGGTTATCTCATCGTTTAGTTGATAACGGTGAGGCCACTCTAAGTGGCGGTGGATTTGCCGAGAGCAGAGCCTTTACCACTCGAAAGAAGGCGAGTTTCTGAGGGTTATAGTTACCCCAACTTGTATAGGCGTTAGTTGTGCTGACCCTGATGGTTAGTATTCATACGAAACAGCGGCATTCCTGTGTAGCGAAGCGGTGTGAAAATGATCTGTTAACGTATTTTTGATGGGTTGTAGCAGGTGAATTCGTCATTATAAAAATTGAGTATGGATATTTTCGGTTACTACATATAAACCGTTAAGTAGTTGATATAGATCAATTACTTAACGGTTTGGGTATACTGGGTGAAATGCTAACGCTAGGATTGAAGCTGTGTTTTACCCGAAGGGTTTCAGCTTATTAACGAGTTGTGCACTGTCGACGTGCATATCTCAGGTTTTTGCCGCCGAAACGACGATTGAAGAAGTGATTGTTGAAGCAAAGGGTAATCGTTCTGTCGAAAAAATCAGAGCACAAAGGTTTTCTGAATCTTCAGCAACTACGGTTATCGATTTATCGGAAAAGCGCAATAGTCGATTAAGTCGACAAAGTGACGCACTCGAAAGTGCGCCTGGTGTCGTCAGTGTGCCAAGCAGCGCCGGTAATGAATCAGCCATATCGATTCGTGGCTCAGATATTTCTTTAACTGCTCGAAATCGCGGCGTCAAAGTCTTCGTAGATGGCACCTTGATCAACTTTGGTGGATTAGGTGCCTCCTCTAACCTGATAGATCTTCAGTCGATGAAAGCGGTTGAAGTTATGCGCGGTGGGAACGGTTCTCTCTATTCGGCAGGCTCCGCGAGCGGTTCTATTTATTACCACGGCTTTACCGGACGAGACATATCCGCGCCATTGGTTCGTATCGAAGTTGGGAGTAGCCGTTATTTGAGACTACAGGCAGCAGCCGGTCAAAGTTTTGACCGGCAAGATTATTATGTGTCTGTAAACTCTTTTAGAACGGATGGTTACCGCGAGCATGAAGCGGAACGGCAATCTCAGCTGAGCGCAAATTATGGCTTCCAGTTGACCCCTCAGATCAATAACCGTACGTTTGTTACGTTGACTGATTCTCAAAAACAATATGCTGGGCGTATTAGTCGTGCGACATGGAATGCAAATCCCTACGCGTCAAATCCAGATGATGTTGCCATTGATAAGCGCAAAGAAGAAAAGAATATTACGGTGGGAAATCGTTTCTCATGGTTACCGACCCGAAACTCGGCACTGAATATTGGTATGTCTTTTGTTGGTGGCTCTATAGAGGGGCTGGTTGATCGGTTTCAAGGAATTATTGACGACAAACTATCGGGCTATACATTGTCGCCAACATATCAACAACAATTCGTGACGACGCTCGGCGAACACTATCTCTCTATGGGCTTTCATTACAGCGATCAAGAGTATCACTTGAATGCATGGGATTACCCAAAACCAAGTAGAAGGCAGCCTAGTTTCAGTGGCTATGACGGTCATACCAAGTTGGCAAGAGCACAAAATGGTGTGGCTAAGCTCAATGATTGGGATTTATTTATACAAGATCGGTGGCGTATTAATGCCGAATGGCAGTTAACAGTCGGTGTTCAAAAAAACAATTTTAATCGTACGTTTAATAGTCGATGTCGTGCATGTGCGGTGTTACCCATAGTGCCTACAAAACAGCCCTACGATTATAAAATAGATCATTCAAAGCTCAATTATCAGCTAGCTCTCGCGTATTTCTTTAGCGAACAGCAGCATCTCTATATTAGCCATGCAAGCAGCAGTAATTTCGCTAGCATGTTCGAACTGAATGGCATGTTGGGGTGGGTAGATCCAAGCAGCTTGAATTTGCAAAATGCTGTTACGAGTGAAGTCGGCTATAAATTTTTCTTTTCTCGATTACAGGGGGAGATTGTTCTCTACAATATGAATATTGATGGAGAATACACTACGGAGATTGCTTTGCCGCCTTTGCCAAAGCGGGTGTTGGTAAACATTGGTGACACGGTGCATCGTGGAGTTGAGGTCGGCATTAACTATCAGATTGTTGAAAACCATTTGAACGTGAATATTGTGTACAACTGGATGAATTTTTATTTCGATAATCATCCTATTTACGGCAGGAATAGTTTGCCCAGAACCCCTAAACAAACAGCCTTTATGTTAGTAAGCTGGCAGCCAATTAAAAACGTAGCTATTGTTCCATCGGTACAATATATCGGTAAGCAAACCGCAACCTATGATTTGAGTGGCGGAAGACTTTACACGGCGGATAGTTATACGCTCTTTAATTTACGTATTGGTTATCAGCCGCTGGAATCTCTCAGTGTGTATGTTGATGGTAGGAATCTATTGGGAGAAAACTACATCGCTGCTGTTGGTTCACAGCCGACAAAAAGTGCAATATCTCCTGAGTCTGAACCACAAGGCGATATGATACTTCCCGGCCAACCAAGAAACGTCTATATGGGAATGGAGTACCGTTTCTAATTGCTATGATTGGCAGATTGTGCGGCGAATTGCTTCAAAAGTTTGTTGAAGTAACCTGGGCTTTTAAAACCAACGGCGAATGCCAGCTCTTTTTGTGTTGTATGTACACCGGTCGCTTTTAGCTCTAATGCTTTTTCCAGGCGATAGTGACGTATATATAGTCCTGGCGTTAGTTCTGTGTTTTTCACGAGTTTTCGAGAAAGTGTTTTAAGGGTCATATTCATCGCGCTGGCGAGCGCTTCGCTATCAAACAATGGGTCTGACAGGTTTTCATTGATGATATATTCAATGCGCTCGATGTAATCGTCTTTCTCCGACACTTCTTTTTCTTGGGTACTGTTATCTGTTTCTATTGGTTGTGTATAGGCACTGAAATTACCGATGAATAGCTGTTGGTGGTAACGAATCGCCGAAGTGATCTTTAAGATAAGCTCTTCGATATCGACAGGTTTCACTAGATAGTCATCAACTAATGAAGCATATCCCAAGCGCTTTTTCTCGATGTCAGATGCTCCACTCAAAATGATAACAGGTAGTGTCGCTGTCTCTGGGTTGTCGCGTACGTGATTTAGTAATGTAATGCCGTCCATCTTTGGCATCATCCAATCGGATAACACTAAGTCGGGTATTTTGTCTTTAATGCTAGTTAGAGCTTCTTCACCATTATTGACACATTTAACCGTGAACTGTGCTTTCAGGCGGTCACTGATGTAGTTTTGCATGTCTAGATTATCTTCAACAAATAACACATGCGGCTTTTCCGAAAGATCTTCTGAATTCAATTTAACGTGGCCGGGCTTTGTCGTTGATGCCTGAATAGGCTTGCCTGAAATTATGTGTTTTTCTGCTTGGTACGGCAGTTTTATCGTAAACATTGCACCACCGTGCGAGTTGTTCGTGGCAGTGATAGAGCCCGTATGCAGTTTAGTGATTTCTTTAGCTAGGTTTAGGCCGATTCCCGTGCCTTCAATATGTTGGTGACTTGGAGACTGATAAAATAGGTCAAAGCAGTTTTCGATGTCATTATTGCTAAGGCCGGGGCCAGAATCACTAACATTCAAAATTAGTTCATTTCGTCTAATTTCTAGTGAAACATCAATATGCCCATTATTGGGTGTAAATTTGAGGGCATTGTGTAGCAAGATGCTAACAACCTTACGAAACTGCTTACTATCGATATGAGTTACTAGTCTTGGTGGGCAATAGAGCTCGAGGTAGATGTTCTTTTCTTTCGCGCTAAAGCCAAACTCTTCAACAAGTTCTTTAAGCCAATCACTGATATTGATTTCTCTTACTTGAACACGCAATTCACCGTAGTTTATTTTTGTTAAATCCAGAATATCTTCAACAAAACCATGTAGGCGCCTGGTATTTCGTAACGCCATATCAACGTTATTTTTCTCATGCTCGGCTAAAGAATCGTTTAACGTCAATTGCTCTAGTGGCCCTTGAATGAGTGTAATTGGCGTTCTTAATTCGTGGCTGATTCCTGCAAATAGACGAGTCTTTTGAATGTCATTGTTGCGCAGCGCTTCTGCCTGACTATGTAGTAGTTCATTTTTTGCCTGAAGCTGCTCTGTTTGCTCATCAACTTCCTCTTGTAGCTTTTGGCTAAATGCTTCTTTGATATGGTAATTTTCTTGAAGTTGTTTGTTGGCGTTGTTAAGCGCAGATTCACGTTCGTTTCGCGTGTATCTGATAAGGCGAGCAATCATCGCCATAATACCGATATTGAGAAACATACTGAAAAATACTAACCAACGACTTTCTAAAAACGTGCGAATATTGCCGGGGCCGTACAATGCAATTTGCATTTTGTGGATGTTGAAAACCATGTAGACGACGAGTGCCAGCCAGAGCAATAAGCAGGTTGTCGCAATACGTCGGTTATCTTGCCAATAAAGTACGGCAAAGAAAATTAGGAAGCAGAAAAGAGAATGGATGATGAAAAACTTCGGTTTAGGCAGAGCGCGAGACTGAATACGATGCCGTTCTCTGACCTGTAATTCATTACCTATCGTTAGCGGTTGTTTTGTTTCAAGTGCTGCTAGTTCATTGGATAGTGCTACGGCCGGTATCTGCTTTTCTGGTTTGCTCATACTACTTAGCACAAACATAAGAAAGTAAGCCGCAAATAGTAACCATATTGTGTAGATAGATAATCGCATCGACATGCTATTGAGCCTATTCCTTGAAACTGAAAGATGTATAAACAAAATGAGTAAGCTGCATGCGGCAGAGAAAATCTACTCTAAATTCATGGTGAGTGGCAATGAACAAGTTTTGCCACAGACTGGCCTGGCAGCAACGATAACAGATTCAAGTCTGTGGTGAAGCTTCATTAGGCTAGTTCGAACGTATTGTTGGATTGCGCTCTTGCTAGATAACACGCCAAGACGTTCGGCATCGGTTAAACGCTAGCAGTTATCATATGGCTAGCGATGGTGATTGGTTTTGTAGGTGGGTTTGTTGTGCTTTCAAAATGGAAGCACTTATGGGTAATTGCGGAATTGAGAAAACTGGAGACGCAATCGTAATTCTATAGCGATATCCTGATCTCGTGTTGGTACCGACGGCAAACTAGCAAGGATCTTTTTTCATGGCATTTATGTACGGAGACGTTTAAGAAAATACTCGTTCGAATATAGGGAAAAGGGAAGCGAGATAGATTGAGGCGGTGCGAGTCCGATTCTCATTGGTGTTACATCGTTAATGACGGCTTATGCAGATACAGTATCTTCTGTTGCATCGATCACATCATGTGTTTTGAAGCGCGGAATCAGTGAATGAAAGAGTGAATATTCGAACTGGCTTGCATCGATCTTAGCGAAGGTGTCCATGCCGTGTTTGATATGGTGTTCAACGTCTTGTTGCAGGTATTCTCGTAACACTGGGTATGAGTACCCTTTGTCGATGCATATCGAGCATGCAAGATGGCACTCGGCTTTCGATGCGACACATTCCCATGCGTGTTGATCTGGGCATAGTAATGCTTGCCATGTAGATTGGGTATTAGGGTCTGTGAATAGCGATGTCTCTAGCTGCATAACGTTTTTGGCTGTTTCTTCTGAGCAGAATGCGGTCATCATTAAGTAGCAGAAACAACACTTTGTGCATTGTTTACACCAGGGTTTGTCGATATTGCATGAATGAGTGAGTTGTAGCTTTTCAGGATATTTCGACAATATTTGGTAGATGGAGGTATCGTAAAACCCCTTGATGGTACTTTTAAAGCCTTTAAAGGACGAGTTTTCGACGAGGCAATGATACAGGTGGGTGCATATGTCGCGATATTCTGTCGACTTACACCATTGGTGGTTGATGTCGTCGCCGCGCCACTGGCAGTTTGGTTGATCGGCAGATTTTTCAATGTTGAACAACATCACTTCATACCCGTGTTCAACAAGCAGCGGAAAGTAGCCAACGTAATTCGACGTGTGGCCGACAGAAAAGTCGACATGATAGTCTGTAACAAATACCCCGTGACGTTCGAAAAAATCCTTACCCTGGTTGCAGTAGTTATCGGTAATATCGATAGATACGGGTTCCTTATCCGGCCTGAATGTGGAAGAAAGCTGCTCTAACAAATATTGTTGCGTTGATGCACAGCCACCGTAGGGTAAGAACCCGTGGTAAAATTCGTACTCACAGTCACTTTGGTGAGATAACAGAACACAGCCGAGCAGCGTATCTTTGCCGCCGCCATTGGCTAACAGAATTTTGTTATTTCGAGCTCGCACTTGTTTGGAGGCTTTCTGATTGTCAGTGTCGAGAGAGCAGGTTTGAAGCAGCGGGTATGTTTTTTCATAGGTGATGCGGTTTTTAAACCGCCATTCACCGAATTGATTGAGAAAGCAGTGTTGCCATGCGGCTTTGTCACTGGCTGATAGCGCATAGTTGGCTGGCAAGATCACAGTCGTGCCGCCAAGCGCGAGATAGCGCATAGCGTCCCATGCGGCAATTAATGCAACCATACGCTCAACTTGTGCATCATCGAGTTTCTGGTGGATAGCCTGCCATGTGGCAATAGATCGATACTTGATGTGGGTGTGAAACTGCATATCGGCAACTTGGTAGTCGATATGGATAGATAGAGGGTTGTCTAGCAAAGTGATTTGAGTGACGGCGACATCGAACGTGGGGCTCGCGTGGTTAATCATTGGCAGTCTATTTCCCATCCCTGGTGCGTGACTTATTCAGAAAACTCGTGTATCTGAATTTTTTTGATAAGAAATAGCGTAGTTCGAACGGCTTGTTTTTCCTCTACAAATGATGTGATTTTCGATCGTACTGCGACTGTGGCCCTGGTGTTACCATCATCTGACAATCGGATAATGGTGATTTCGGGTATATTGTTATGGCGTAAACGACGACGGTTATGGAGTGAATTTGCCAGCAATAGGGCATGTCTCGGCGTTTATTCGTAAACAAGATCTATATTTACGTCGATCGTTTTTGTGCTGTCGGATTCTCGGACGAAGGCTTTGAAGCGTTGTTGGCCCAAGCGAGAATCGTTTAGCGCCTCGTTGCCGCGTTTAATGATATCGAATTGGGCACCGATACTTGTATCGGGAGCAAGGATGGTACGTTGCCTAAGAATAAATTCTTGTTCTGGCTCTGAATCACCAATAATTGACATCTTATCCGTGAATTCTTCGGTGTAAATGAATGTTGTGCTTTCTTGGGCTGGGCTTACCGCTCGTATAGCGATTTGATCATCAATGTATTCACCGTAATTGCGCTTGATAATCCCCTGTGAGTCATAACTTTCATCAATCGTGTAGTGGAACTGAGAGTGATTGATGCATGACACATCGAATGCGGCATCCTGATATACCAGCTCACCCTGGCTGTTGGTAAGCTCATTGACCGTAAATGCTTGGTTAAAGTTAACGTCGTCTATTGTCGTTGCATTGGAAATTTTGAAACCTTCGCTTTCGATCAAAAGCTCGGATTCGTATTCAGACGTACCACTGTCATTGGTAAAAGTGTCTGACTCGGATTCCAGATACTGAATGCTGCCTTCGTCTAAAAATGTGTACCGGAGAATATTCTGTGTGTTATCTGAAGGCACGGTGTAATGGTTTTCACCGGTTTGTGAAAAAGTGCTTTCTGACCGGCATCGTCGGACATTAATGCTGTCTCCGGTGTCATTGAGGGTAACAATCACGGTGCGAAATCCGTTGATTGTAGCTGTAGCTAGGGAGTCGACGCCGACGAAGGTTCTTCGTTCCCGAAAGCTTCCTGAATCGGCCAGAAGCCACGTGCCTTCGATGGATCCGTTTGATTCAATGCGCATGGATTCGTAGCTGGATAGCGCAGAGTTCGGTGTTGGATTAGGCGGTGGAATCCGATTTGAGTCGTTGCCTGAACCACAGCCTATCAGACTGCTTGCGGCTATGAATATCAATAGAGTCCGTGTTGGCATAGTGCTTTCTCCGGTTGGTGATGCGCTATTCGATGGAGGCGTACCAGCGGGCCGCTGTATATTTCATGGTTGGTCGGCGTAGTGTATCCATTTACTTTTGGTTAGGGTATTCATACAATCTCGTACAAATTAGCTGTAAAGATTGGACAATGAGCGATCTAACTCAAATACACACCTTTATTGAAGTTGCTGAGAATGGCAGTTTTTCCGAAGCGAGCCGCCAGTTGTCGTTACCACGCTCTACCGTTAGTGCCAGGATTAAAGCGTTGGAAAAGCGCCTGAATGTGCGTCTATTTAATCGAAATACCCGTAAAGTCTCTCTGACGAATGAAGGGCAAGCCTACTTACAACAGTGTCAGCAGGCGATTGCTTTACTTAATAGCGCCGAACAGCAGTTTTCTGACGCCCATGATCTCTCTGGTTCATTGCGTCTTACAGTGCCGGTGGCGATGCCCAGAAATCCTTTGTCAGGTTTGCTTTCTGCGTTTGCGGCTCGTTATCCAGATTTGGCGGTTGAGGTCATCATGACTGACGTAGCGTTGGATTTGGTGGCAGACAACATCGATGTGGCTATTCGCGGTCGTAAACCCGGCGATCTTGATTTAATCGCAAGAAAGCTCGGTGAAACGACTGTTTTCTATTATGCGAGCCCGCAGTTTATGCAATCGAATAAAGGTATGACGAGAGAGGCATTGCTCGCTGACCACTGTATTTTCGAGCCGAAAAACCTGCGATCCCGTTCTGCCCAAATAACAACGACGAACTTTGAATTCGCACAAACATTGGCAATTAATCATCAGGGTATTGTTGCGTTGCCGGAATCACTGTGTCGAGAGGCTCTGAGTCAGGGGGCATTAGTTAAAATAAATGCGCCCGAAGACCTTGGTGTGTTGCCACTTTATGTTGTCTTTTCAAGCCGTGTTCATCTGGCACCGAGAGTGCGGGCATTGATTGATTTCATTGTTGAGTACCATCTGGAACATGATATTAGATAGTACGAATATTCTGTGATGGATTCGTATGCCGGGTAAGCTGGTTAGGTAACCGCACCCGACGGTTGTTAATTGCACGATCAAACACGTTGAAGTTGCTTGTTACAATAATGCAGTCTGTGTATTTGGCGTTAGCTTGGCTGCTTGATATATCACGCACAGAGGTGAAGTGGCCGGAGATACTATCGACGGTATATATCTTATTGGAGTGCCTGTTTTATCCGCCGCCGTTCGTAACATCATTCGTGGGGTGATATTCGGGTGTGGTAGGATGCGTGCACTTTAAGATGTAACGTAAGGGGACGTTATGAACAAAGCAATAAGCGGGATTTTACTGGCTGCAGCGTGTTTTACAGGATGTAAACCGGTAGACGTCGAAACTATTATTAATAATCCTAACCAGCATGCATCGCTGGTGTTTCCGTCGGCTTCATCATTTTCTGACCAGCCGAATCTGCAGGTTAGAGGTTATGCAAACGATAATGTAACGGCTGTTACTGTCAATGGCATCGCTGCGGATGTTGATCTTCAAACCAATCGTTGGGTCGCAAATGTTGCTTTATCTGAGGGCGATAACCCTTTAAATATGACAGCCACGATTTCAGGGCGAACGTATAGCCTTGATGGTTATGATGTTGTTATAACAAGAGGGCAGCCAGCTGTTCAGCGGATTAGTCATTTGATGGCGTATGATAATGCTATAGATAGTTTCTATTTTGTCGACACTCAACTTGGCGCAGTGTATCAAGTGGATGCGCAGACGCGGGCACGCCGAGTATTAGTTCAATTAAAGAATATTGAAGACGTTGACGGCAGCTATATCGGTGGCCTTGTTGGCCCCCTTGCGCTGTCGGAAGATGGTCAGACCTTGTATGTGATTGCTGAAGGGCGCAAGAACGACCAGTTGCTGCTTACGGTCGCAGTTGATACTGCTAAGGTCGAGATTGAAATTGGAGAGATGCATCCAGATTATAATACCCTTGATGACCATTTTACTAACGCAATGGCACTAGCGCCAAGACGTGGGGCACAAGGACAGCTGTTGTTCGGCACCGATAGCTCCAATGGCTATGTTCTGCTTTATGATATCGCGTCGCGCGAGCTTGACCGGTTGTCGATTGAACGTGNCAATACGATTACCGGGCAGAGCAATTCCGAACCTGCATGGGTTGTTATGAAGGACGCTAATACGTTATTGCTGGCTGGCGATCATCAATCCGACTTTTTTACCGTAGACGTTGATCTTTCATCATGCGACGGGCAAATCGACTGCACGCTGACTACGTCAAACCTGCGCACCAGCTTTGATGGTGCGGCCTGTGCTGGTGCTCGTAATCGGCGTGAGATGGCCTTTCATTCAGATGCACTGGCTGCAGTTTATCTGACGGGTGACAAAGCCTGTGGATTGGATCTAACAACGGGCGTTATTTCTGAATTTTTAACCACAGAAACTGTGTTGGTTGACGAAACGGACGAATTTGGTATAGCGGGAAACGCTCTGTACATGAATGGTAGAAGCGACTTTGAGTATCAGACTTTTAGTGTCAATCTTCCTGCTGACTTTCTGGTGAATGGTCATGGTATGTCGCAAGTGTTCTTCGAAACCCCATCGTTTGGTGACCCGGCAGTATCAGTCTCAACACCACGAGAAGTCGTTGTGGATGATGCGACAGAAACTGTTTATTGGATTGATCGTGGGCAAGATAAAGTTTATCAATTGAAGGGCAATGATTGGTCATTATTCGCAGATGTTAATACATCCAATTCGTTGGAAGAGTCTGTATTTAACCCTGTGGAGAAGGTGTTATATAGCGTCAATGATTCGGGCAATAATGAAGTCTTGCGTTACGATGCTGAAACAGGTGCTGAGAGCGAACTTTTCGGACAAAACTTGCCCTACAACAGATACGAGGCCATCGCGTTAGATGTTGATCGTCAGCTGTTGTATGTTGCACATGAATACAATTCGGTACCGGTCGGTTTTGGTCGTATGAGCCTATTGGTGTGGGATATCGCCGATTCGCAAATGCGTGAAGTTGCGCCGATCACGTCAGATATTGAATTTATCGACATACGTGTTTCTTACGATATGAGCTATGACGACGAAAATCGTCGGGTGCTGTTTTATTCTTCCAGTGATGGTAACCCTATTGTTGCAATCGATGTTGATACGGGTGAACGCAGTATTCTATCGTCGGATGCGATGTTCAAGGATGCGCTTTCTACCAGTAACGCTCGCGGCCAAGCTCTTGATGCATCCAACAACCGTTTGTTGATTACATCCCAGAGTAATCAACATGTATACGCTGTAGATTTGGATGATGGTACACGGTCACCTTTGAGTGAACCTATTGCGACTTTTGGACCACTTATGTGGCAGCCAAAAGGTATTTCATTATTAGACGACAAACAATTGGTTTATGTCACCGACGAACGCAGAGATGCGTTGTTTCAAGTTGATTTAACAACTGGATACCGCGTATTGGTGCACGACAACTAATTGTCTCTACTAATTGTTGCTAACGCTTCAGTGCTGCTTTAGCAGTTTCTGAGGCGGTAGCCGCTTTCATACGGCGACTAAAATCCTGCTTTTGGGTTTGAGCCTAGCGCGATTGTTAGCGACAGCGTAGTATCAACCCTTGGTAACTATTGCCCACTTACCTGTGCGACGCACAATTCTGATCAACCTCTGCGAAACAACGCTGTGAATAATCTTACTTACCTGACTGGCTACCCCACACATCTGCACGACCAGGTTCAGCAACTAATCGATGATCAAAAGCTCGGCACGTATTTGCTGAAGCGCTACCCGACAGTTCATCAAATAAACAATGACCGCGCCGTTTACGAATACTGCCAGGCGTTAAAAAATACCTATCTCAAAAAGTCGCCACCGTTAAGCAAAGTGGTGTTTGATCAGTCGATTCAAGTGATGAAACATGCGCTTGGGCAGCACACCTCAGTGAGTCGGGTGCANGGAAAAAAGCTAAAAAACAAACGTGAAATCCGTATTGCCAGTGTTTTCAAAAATACACCGGAAGCCTTTCTAAAGATGATTGTTGTGCACGAGCTGGCGCACATTAAAGAGATGAATCATAACAAGGCGTTTTATCAACTATGCACGCATATGGAACCTGAGTACCATCAGTTGGAGTTCGACCTTCGGCTTTACCTGCTGCATCTCGATTACTTTGGTGAGCTCTATCCAGCGGACTCATTTCAACAGGATTAAAATGCTGTCTTCGGCGCAAGATGGGTTTTCTCATCTTTGATGAGAGAGGCAGGGCATGTAGCGGCTTCATGAAGATTGCTCATTAAGTTAGGTCTACTTTTTTCGTCAATAGTCTGAGTGAAGCGTTTTTCTCGAGTTTCATCTATCCGCATTTATTAGAGTGACAAGATTCCTTTCTGTTGTTCCTTTTTCCCATCTCGATTCCATTGCGCCTGTTAAATTCGCTTGGCCGTCCTTCTCCGTGTTGACGCCGTTTGTCGTTGTGTCGCGCGCATGAGTAAAGGTTTGGTTGAGTTTATGATGGATTTTTATATGACACATATTCGTCTCATATAAAGTCATCTGAATAAGGATAGGTTTCATGCAACTTCCCTATGCAGTAGCTATTACCGCGCTTATTGGCGGATTGGGTTGGCTGGTTGCAGCCATACAGCCCAGTGGGCCTGCCCATGCGTTGGTTACATTTGTTCAAAACCGTGGCGATCAATCTCATGATGCTGCCGCCGGTATTGTCTCTGCTACGCAAACAACTTTGCCATTAATGCAGCGTTTATCGAAACCGCAGGATTTGGGTGTTAGGGCCATTAACTTATCGGGAAAATTCCTGATAGGAGTAAAACAGCAGGTCCAAATCGCAGACGTGCAGAGCCTTTGGGGGACGTTCCAGAATGACTCTACCTTGCAGGGGCAGCTTAATACGATGACGCCGGTAGCCTACGTGATTTGTCGGTCGTTCAACGACTCTTTCGAGGAAGCCACAGTCACCATTGGTTATGAAGCCTCTGCGCTAATGGGTAGCGCTGCAGCGATTGAACTCTTTGTTTACTGGCTTAAAAAGCGCATGAACATGGATTTGATCGGCGGCTCTCACTAACGAACTTCGTTACCCTAGGCGTAACACTGGCAGCGAATTATGCTCTGGCCGCGACCTTCTATGTTGCCGCATATCTACTGGATATACGAAAATATCAGTTTGAACCATCTGCCCATTAATTTGTGGACGATTTTTGCCTGCGTCGTGCTGGCGGATTTTGTGTATTACTGGGAACATCGCTTTTTGCATTCGGTTGGTATTGGCTGGGCGACCCATACAGTTCACCGCATTTTAATCTGTCGGTTGCATATCGACATGGCCCGCTGGATGGGTTGTTTCCCTTTCTATTTTACGCGCCGTTGGTGATGCTGGGCTTTAACCTGATCGTGGTGTTCTTTTGTGAAGTGATGGTGCAATTGTTCCAGACCCTTTTGCATACTGAGAATATTCGTAAATTTCCGCGCCCGATTGAAGTAGTCTTTAATACGCCATCACATCACCGCGTACATCATGCGACTAATCGCCAATACTTGGATAAAAACTACGCGGGTATTTTTATTATCTGGGATCCGATGTTTGGTACGTTTGCCGAAGAAAAAGAATCCGTGCGGTACGGGGTGTTTCCGCGGATTAATACGAACAATCCATTTACCGTATATTTTAAAGGATTTCAGGTATTGGACTCACGTCTTTGGCATGCGCGGAATTGGAAGTACCGTTTAAATCTATTGATAAAATCACCGACATGAGCTTGGCAGCAGGAACAGCTCGCTAAGGGGAGCAAATAGCAAACATGCTATCGGAGTTGGTGGAGTACGGGATTCAGGCTTCGTGTGAGTTAATCGTGGCGATGGTTGATGGTGGTTCTTCTTTCGTCGTTGTCCATTGTGTGAGCATCGCGGCGCTCAAGCTGCCTAGCTGTCCTTGAACTGGGAGAGCATTCGCTTACCAATAGACGGGTGAAAGTGGATAAGATCATAAAATGGGCATAGAGAAAACGGATCACAAGTGATATTTTCTTCCTCAATCATATGGGTAAAATCGATAAACTGAACATCTAGGCCGTTTTGATTTAGTGCATTTACAGTATTAGATATGCTGTTTTTCCAATGGATGTATTTCTCGGAATGGCCAGCGTTATTAAGTGCATGAAGATATTTTGGGTGCGACGGATTAATAAATATGTTCATTGAAACACCATTGATATTAGCCGTTTCGAGAATCTCAGAGAACCGCTCTAACGAATCTTGATAGCGTTCGCCATTGTGAAATTCATTGGATGAGAATAGTTGTTCAGAAAGCACTGCGTGTCGGGCAATATCTGCTTCTGTAGTATGTCGTTTAACTTCACGAGTAACAAAGCCAGACGAGTCTCTTTCAATGCGATTACAGCCTACACCAGACAACAACACCTTGGTTGCGGCATTCATTGCTTGTGTCGAAAATACGCCATGCCTATAGATGCTGTATCGATTTTGTTGCTCGTATGCTGGCAGTGAGTGAATTCTCGATGTTGTTGGCGTAACGAACATTCCATAGTTTATACCAATCCATATTCTACTTGGATTTTTTCTCCTGATCAGAGGAAGGAGAATGTTATGTAGATCACCGATAGTCGCTTTACTCAAGAAGAGATTCGTACCGGATTTTGAAACTACGCTTCGCCAAGCTTCTTGAGTAATACCTTTTTTTATTCTGGAGGTACCTATTATTACGTCGACGACGGATTCAGTTGTTAAAGGCAACAGCCGAGAAACAGAGTCGTCAGGATCTACCTTTACGCCATTCGCGCAGAGTGATGGAAAACCCCGATGTTCTTGCAGAATACCTAAGGGGTCAATAATCCACGCTGAAAACAACAAAATCAACGTGCCGCACAATGACAGAAAAACTACGGCTAAAAAATAGCGTTTGGATGTAATAGACTGGTTAGAACTGGACATAGATAAACCGCCCTGAGTTATCTATCGACATGACGCAGGCGAGTACTAATAAACTAAAAACCAGAGCCCAAGGTATTGAAGAATCAAAGCTGATCCAGGATTTTTTTGCGACACCGGGAGGACGGTTATTGAGTGGGCGTAAATCGGTAGCAGTCCAGTATTTGTAGAAAATCTGGTGTGTATCGGGTAACAACCATATAACAAATGCTGCCAATAAGAAGAGAGCCCATGCTCTGGAGGTGAGTATGGTGTGAGTATCATTCCATACAAAAAGTGATTCATATACCGTACCAAGACCTTCTAATTCAGGCGTTCTGAAAACAATGCCGATCAGGCTATTCACCAAAAATGTCAATGCGATGGCGCCAACGATCTTGAGCTTGGATGGAGATAGGGATGGGCCACTCCATTTTTTATGGTAATGGGTTAATAGCATGATGAGCGCCTGAATACCGCCCCAAATAACGAATGTGATACCTAAACCATGCCATAAACCGGATAAAAGCGCTGTTATGACTAGCGCTATTTCGGCTTTGATACGGGCTTTTCTAACAAGTGGAACGAATACGTGTGTTCGCATAAAAATCGCGAAACTAATATGCCAGCGGCGCCAGAGGTCAAACCGGTCTCTTGCCTTAAACGGTCTATCGAAATTGAGCGGTAAGTCGATATTAAAAATCTTTGCCAAACCAATTGCCATATCCCCGTAGGCTGAAAAATCCAAAAATAGTTGAAGCTGGAAGGCGAATATTGCGAACCACATATCGAAAGTAGATACTTCAGCAGTACTGAAGACTTGTTCTATCGGTGAGTATAGTCGATCGGCTAACAATACTTTTTTGGCCAGCCCGAACACAAATATACTCACACCGATGGAGATGTTATCCCAAGAAACATTCCCTAACTTTCCTGAATCTAACTGCCGATTTATATCCTGATAGCGCACGATTGGCCCCATAACCAACTGGGGGAAGAACGCGATAAAGAACAGATAATTTAGCTTGTTGACCTGCTTGATTTGTTTCGTATAGCACCCATAGACAAAGCCGATCTGTTGAAAGGTAATAAACGAAAGCGCTAACGGTATCAGTATATCCTCTTCGATTCTAAACCCTACACCATTGCCATCTATTAACGCTATCCACTTAAAACCAAGCAGACACGCGATATTTATCGCAATAGATATCCATAATACAGTGAGTCGAGGCTGCTTCTTTGATGTATCGAGTTGGCTAAGTATTGATCCCGCTAGTAGGTTTACAATTATCGAAAATACCAAAACGAGACAATTTTCGAAGCCCGAATAGGCGTAAAAAACCAACGACGAAGCAATTAACAAGTATTGCCGATGAGTTTGGCTTTTGAGCAAGTAGAAAAGTACGACGATACACGGGAGAAAAAGCCCGATAAATTCCCATGAAGTAAAATTCATAACGGTTGGGAAATTGTCCCCGGCTTATAGCGGCGATTGAGTGTACCTCCGTGGCCTTCAAACCATGCCGTAGATCCTGCACTTGCTGCGTCAAGCGCCGCTTGTTGGAGTGCCGGCGTAGTAGCGTTTTCAATAACAAGATCCAAGGCTTCTTGGCCATGCCGACAGTCAGCGTCATTGTGCACAAAAAAGAACGCCAGGTCGTATTGTGAATATCCTTGTTTGGCGAGCGCTTCCATGATTTTTGCACTAATAGAGGAGAACCTGAGTTCCTGACCAACTAGCAAATAAGCAATGGATTCGAGCCAGGTGTAGTCACGATTTATGGCAGCTATGGGAGATTCTGTGTTAGGTCGGGTGCGATGTTGGGGCGTTATCTCTGTGCTGTCCGCACCGCACGCGTTGGCAAATCGGATGGCCAATTCAGGATGACGCGCAGATGTATTTACAACCAGCCCCCGAGTTGATTTTAATGCGATACCTTCTTCTTCCATAAGGNTTCTAAGCAGTACAAGTCGAGCCTTGTCATTCGGTGCAGTTTCGATCAGGTGGGCTAGTGTCGCACAAAATCGTAAAGCCCCGGCCACTACATTAATCGAGTACCGCTTTAGCATATCGGGTTGACAACGGCCGGTATTAATAAGCCGCCAAAAGCGTGTTGATTCGAAGGGGTATTGATCAACCCTGTCATTTAGCGCTGCGCTAAATGCGTCTGGCGACAAAAGCTCAATAGGAGAATTCATTTAATACGATACTCTCGAACATAGGTTCTACGAAACCATCAGGTGTAATTCTTCCTCTGGAAGAACTTCCTAAATCAGGCCATGCCGTTAGCTGAAACTTAATACTAGTGCCAAGCAGGTATTCTCGATGTGAGGGGGAATCTCCTGTTTTTTTCAAAGATTCAGTACTCTTGCCAAGCGCGTTGATAAGGCAATCCTCAAGGCCGTCGAGATCATATGGCGTTTCTTTCATATAATTACCAATCGCGCCGACGGACCTTAGATGGATATCTTTAACGCCTCGTTCAAGCAGGTAATCGACAAATTCTGGAAGATGTGAATCATTGATACCAGGGACGAGTATTGTACCTGTTGTTACATTCATTTTTTCAATCAACAGGTTGTCTAAGGCTTGCAGTTTACGGTCTGCGCAAGCTAACTCATCGATTGTTTCGTACAGATCATCACGAAGGCCGCCGTTGAGAGATAAGTATACTGTTCTAAGTCCAACAGACTTCAAACGTTTTACGTAGGAGTGGCGTCCAAATTTTAGGCCATTAGTTAGAACAACAGGTAGATGGCCTAAAGCGCGTACTTTACTGATGATCTCAGGGAGATCCTCTCGCATCGTTGGCTCAGCACCGGCTAGACGAATTCGAGTTCTTCGGGGCAAACGTTCTAACACCGTATAGAGCCAGTCGATGGGCATGTCTGGCAAATCCCTGATCGGAATATAACAGTTCTTACATGCCATATTACATCGATGAGTAATATCGACAAACAGCGTAGAGAATGGTGATTCTTCAGGTAAGAAGCGCTCTTTTTGTTGTTTATATGATGACTTGAGTTCTGATAGTGTGTCGTCTTCCAGTACAATCACTTTGATAGCCCCTAGTTCAATCTAACATAGATTCAGCATCAGAATATCAGGTCGAAGGTACATTTCAACGCTCAGTATCGATTAAACGGATGATCCGATGTATCTGGAATGTCTAGCCTTGCTTTAATTCAAGCCAGTGTGGTCAGATCGCCGATTGTGAGGATTGAGTCGGTGCCTGCCTCGTACTTGTCGAGTGTATAGACTGTGATTGAGTGACGAAGAATGTTCACTTTTCGGAAAATAAACTGAAATTCTATTCGAACGAAATAGGCTGAGGTTTTTTTTCTAACATAATATATCGATGAAATATTATGTGAGTGAATCCAAGGGTGGCAGTTAGTATCGCTAGATAGAAACTGATTATCTGCCAGGCTGGCGTTGAAAAGTTGAGTGACTTCGAAACACCAAGAACAATAGGAAACATCCAGCTAATAAATGATGTGACACCGACTGCAATAATTGGGGTTATTTTTTTGTCAGGTAAAACGTCAAACAAGGCTGAGCCAATAGCCCGTTTTAACTCAGGTAAAACGTAGGTGTGAACGAGAAACCCGTTCAGTGACAGTATGAATACTATGGCCATTTTGGCCCACACTTTTTCGTTGCCTAAGTATTCAGGTTGGTAAAAGTAATAGAATGCGACAAACGCCAAACCCGACAGCCATAACAAACAAAGGCCCGAGATCACAATGTTCGAGACAAACTGAATAACGTCATATCGTTCTGATGTTAATACCTGATCTTTGAGATCCTTCAGCAGCATGGCGTCGAGGATCCAGGCACCACCAACGCCCATTGCTAGACCGGCAATGTGAATAAAGGTAATGATGGATTTGAGGTTTGTGGTATCGATGAATGCTTCCACAACTAGGTATCCGTTGTTTGTTATTGTGTTGATAGTTTTTATCAACAGAGTGATCTATTCAAATAACGCGTCGTCAGTTTTTGAAATATCACGGTCTTAGAAACAGAGTTGAGGGTTGCATCGTAGAAATAATGGTATTGCGTCAAATTATCGATGCGAACTGATCTACATTTTTCATTCTGAAAAAATCATTAATGTAGCTTGCGTGAGCACACTCTGGCGAATTGTGATGTGTGCTGACACGGAACGCAGTGAAATTGTATATGTGGGTAATAGACGGAACAGTCTTCGAAAGGTATTTACCGAAAAGATAGTCAGGGCAAGCTATCAGCCCCGTTAACTATTGCGGAGGTGNCGTACCAAAAACTAACACAAGCTAAGCGTTTGAATTAGTTTTGGTATGATACTTGTTGGTCTCGCTACTAGATTGCGTAGAAATTTTTCTTAGTCTTCTTTCTTTTGCCAGACATTGTCGTGATATCGTGTGCCCAACCCTTCGATAAAGCGTCGTAGTATCTGATCTTTGCAAACACGGTAGTGCTTATGCCCCGGGCGTCTGAAAAACGCGCTTAATTCATGTTTGCTCATTACGAAGTCCGCACTTTCCATGACGCTCAGTACATCGTCCGCCTGAAGGTTCAATGCGATTTTTAGCTTCATTAAAATCAAATTGTTATTCAAACGGGATTCTGGCTCAGGCTTTGGTCCATCCTTCTTGCCGCGTTTTAATTCGATAAAATTATTCAGAAAGAGTGCCAGCTGGTTGTCTGGAAGACTTTTGTACTCGTCGTCGGAGTCAGGCTTCATCCAATTGCTGATTTGCGCGCGTGTTGCTTTGCTGTTTTCGGCGGAACAGAGCTGCATCATTTTTTGGTCGCTAATGTCAAAAATATAGCGCAGGCGGCGAAGGATATCGTTGTTGGTCATAGGGCTGCTTGCTCCAGAAGCACAGTAGGGTCGCAAAAGAGGAGCTATTGTAGCCTGCCTTGGCCTATCTACCTATGAGAAAGACGGTCGGGGTTGCGTAGCATCGATAGCTGGTGCAATTTTAGAGCACTAATTGCGTAGGATATGAGGACAAGAGGNTGGTTTTTGCCAGTGACTACTGCGGAGGGAATAGCGTTTGGGTGGAGAGTGGGTATAGAACAGTCTCAAGCGCTAACTCCGTTGATATATTGGTAGTTAGCGCATGAATCCGAGCAATGATTGCATCGGCTGCCTTTATTCTAAGTCACGAAGCGGTGATTTAGAATTTGCTGTTAGGCGTTCAATTTTTCCTGCAGTGCTGCATCTTTAGCGATAACGGCTTCAGCATTGGCTTGGCGTTCAGTAATCAACTTTTTATGCATGGCTGCATCGGAAGTGCCGATGATTTGTGCAGCTAAATACGCAGCGTTTTTAGCACCGGCTTTACCGATAGCAACGGTCGCAACAGGGATGCCGGCAGGCATTTGTACGGTAGACAGCAATGCATCAAGGCCGTCGAGTGAGGAATTGATAGGCACGCCGATAACTGGCTTCAGGGTATTTGCAGATACTGCGCCGGCTAAGTGAGCTGCCATGCCTGCTGCGCAGATGAAAGCAGCGCAACCACGAGCATCGGCGTCTTTGACATAGTTGTGTGTTGCTTCCGGCGTTCGGTGTGCAGACGATACTTTGACTTCAAAGCGGATGTCGAATTTGTTCAGAATATCGAAGGCTGCTTCCATAACTGGGAGGTCGGAATCAGAACCCATCAAGATGGCGATAAACGGCTGGCTCATTGTTTTTTCTCTCTACAAATCTCTACAAATAAATTTCAGGAAAACTGGCTTATAAGGCACTATGCAGCGCAATAGTGCTCAGCAATCGGTTGGAAATTGCGTTTTTCAGGGTGACTGCAGCAGGCTCCGCCATTGCCGATGTCATACACCCAGGCATGTAGGCTGAGTTCACCGTTTTCTAGCTTGGCGGCTACGGCTGGGTGGCTTTTCAGGTGTTGCAGTTGAAGCAGCACGTTTTCTTCAGTGAGTGTTTTTAGGTCTGGCGTTTGGCCATCTGTGGAAAGATTGTTGACCGCAGGTTGTGCGAATTCCAACCAGTCTTGTACGTTTGGAATCGCTGATAGTGTATCCATAGCCAATGCGCCTTTCATGGCGCCACAATCACTGTGGCCACAGATGACGATGTGCTTAACACCGAGCACCGTGACAGCAAATTCAATCGAGGCTGTCATGCCGTTTGCCGCATGAGGGTAAGGAGGAACGATATTGCCCGCGTTGCGGCAAACGAAAAGGTCACCTGGCTTGGTTTGGGTGATTAGGTGTGGATCAATGCGCGAATCTGCACATGTGATAAAAAGGACTTCGGGGCTCTGGCCAGTGGCGAGTTCATCAAACAGGGCTTTGTTGTCGACAAAAGCCTCTTGCTGGAATTTCAGAACGCCTTTTACCAGTTTATCCATGTGTATCGCCTCACCAAACACGTTGTTTTCTTTGATATTTTTCGAACTATGCAGTTTGATCGATGATAGCTCAATAGAAATGCACGGGTTTTATTGATAGGATTTTACTATCAGCAGCGCAATCAAGCGCAACTATGGGATGTGACAGACAATGGCTTCAGGTAACCCGACGATAAAACAACTGGAATATTTTGTGTCTGTGGCAGAATCCGGAACCTTTCGCCGGGCAGCCGAGCGCTTGGGTATCAGCCAGCCAACATTGACCGCACAGATCTACAGCTTGGAAAAATCGCTGACACTGACGCTTTTTGAACGCAGTCGCAGTGGCACGACGCTGACGCCGGCAGGTCGAGAGCTGCTAAACAATGCGCGACAGGTTATCGAAGAGATGCGTGGCCTGATGGATCAGGCCGCCATGATCAACAGCGGCCCTGGCGGTACTTTCCGTATTGGTGTATCACCAACCGTAGGCCCGTATTTACTCCCGCATATTTTGTCTGGGCTGAATCATGCTTATCCGTCACTGAAGCTCTATGTGCGAGAAAACATGCCAAAAGCGCTCGAGCTGGATTTGTTAGAGGGGCGTTTGGATTTGGTGTTAATTCCCCAGCCTTTTGGTACATCGCGGCTGACGACAGAGGTGCTTTTTCACGAGCCGCTGCAGTTGATTGTTCCTGAAGGCCATCAACTGGCAAAGCTAAAACAAATCAAGACGCGTCATCTGCGTGATCAAAATATCCTGACGCTAGAAGCACAATACAGTAGCTATCATCAGGTACGAACGGTTTGTGAAGCGTTAGGTGCCAACATCGCCAGAGACTATGAGGGCACGAGCCTTGATGCGCTGCGTCAAATGGTAATGATGGGGGNTGGTGTCGCCTTCTTGCCGGCGCTGTATATCTACTCTGAAATTCATCAGCCTCAAGGGTTAATCGTACGTGATATCGATGAATTGAAGTTACAACGTACTCATGTGCTGGCTTGGCGACGTAACTCGCCTAACCGTGCATTTTATCGACAATTGGCTGAGAATATTCGATTGCTGGTTAAGGAAAATTTAGGGAAGGCGAAGGTGACGTTTTAATCCAGTTATCATCGTGGAGGCATAGTTGTTGACCGAGCCTGCATTTGAAATTGGGGCACGCAAGCTGGTTTTTCCGATCGTCTGTGAATTAAACGTTAACGATCAATTGTTGAACACATAATCCATGGATTAACGCTGATGTCGAATGGCCAGGTGTTTTTTCGTAATCTGTGATTTTTGACCGGATATCTTTTGGTGGCCAAGTTTGACGTTGTCATCGGCGTTGTGAATATGAGAGTATCGGCGACACAAAATAAAACGATGGCGTTCTTCTTGAACGGGGCACCTTGCTGATTCAGCGCGTTTTTGAAAAATAATAATACGACCTGAAATACTTCCTGTGACCAAATTTAGAAAAGACATAAACGGTCTGCGTGCAATTGCAGTTGCTGGCGTTATGGTGTTCCATTTTCAACCGACTTGGTTAACTGGAGGGTTTGCTGGCGTCGATGTGTTTTTTGTCATATCTGGTTTTTTGATGACATCGATCATCTTTCGAAGTCTTGACTCGGGCCAGTTTAGCTATACGGCATATCTCTCAGCCCGTATTAATCGGATTGTTCCTCCTCTGCTCGTGTTGTGTGTTGTATTGCTTGTATTTGGCTTTTGGTTCCTGCCTCCGTCTGAATACTCGCTCCTGAGTAAACATGTATTGGGTAGTATTGGGTTCGTCTCGAATGGTGTTTATCTAACTGAGGCTGGGTACTTTGATAGTGTTTCCCATGATAAGTGGCTGCTGCATACGTGGTCGCTTTCGGTGGAATGGCAATTCTATTTGCTATATCCGCTCGTTCTTTGGGGAGCTAGCCGCATACTAAAACCTTCCTTGTTGAAGGCCATGATACCTCTGGGGACATTACTGAGTTTCGGCCTCTGTGTTTTTGCCAGCCATGTATGGCCGTCCGGGGCATTTTACCTTCTACCCGCTCGCGCATGGGAAATGCTGCTTGGAGGTATGGCATTTTTATTCCCGGTGGCATTGTCAGCTAAACAATCGCGCGTTGTGTTCTATTCTGGCTTGGCGATGATTGTTGGATCATTAGCCTATTTTTCTTCAAAAACTTTGTGGCCTGGTTATTGGGCAACAATTCCTGCGATCGGTACCTATCTGATTGTGATGGCTCGGTGTGAATCCTCAGTGTTGACGAACGTCAAGCCGATACAAAACCTTGGCCGTTGGTCTTATTCTATTTATCTCTGGCATTGGCCGATAGCGGTTCTGTTTTTTAAACTCGGGCTGAATACTTCCGTATATTTTGCGCCGCAAATGGTGCTGTCGATTCTTTTTGGGTATCTCAGTTTTCACTATGTGGAACGTTTTCAGTTCGTTAAGCGATCGGGTTTTTTGCGGTTGGTTCGGTCTCCGGTAAACGTCATTTGTGTGTGTATTCTTGCTTGTGCCCTTGTTGTTTTTGAATTTCGAGGGATACCTGACCGAGTTTCTGCGCAGACAGTCTTGATTGAACGAAGTCTAAAAAACAGCCCGATGCGCGGGAAATGCCATGCGGGAGTGGGTAAAGAAATTGCTGTAGAGAATACCTGTGTCTATTTTGGCGACACCTATGAATGGGCCATTGTCGGTGATAGCCATGTCGTTGAGCTAGCGTATGCATTGGCGAAACGCTTAGAAACAAAAGATATCGGGCTTAAGCACTTCAGCTATGGCCAATGCAGCCCGTCCTATCAGCGGGATGATACACTGTGTTCAGACTGGTATAGCCACACCATCAAGCATATTATCGACGACTCTAAGATTGACACAGTGGTGGTAAATCATCGCTATGCACTGGCGCTTTTTGGCGAGAACGCAGAGTTCTACCCCAAAGTATTTGTCGAATCGGATATAGGCGAGCAGGCACTTGTTGTTCGCGCGATGGATGACTTGATTCGAACCTTGGCAGCGAACAAAAAACGGGTAATCGTGTTGGGGCCGACACCGGAGTTGGGGCATTCGATTCGTCATTATATTACCCGTCAATTTTTAAAAGGGGGCTCACTCGATAGCGTTGTTGGCACCGACCGTTCTTATTTTGATGCCAGAACCGCCCCCATTACCGAGTATTTCGGAGCAACCCCATTTCCTGATAACGTAGATATCGTCGACATCGCTGATATTTTCTGTGATGAAGCGACATGCTATGCGATCCGAGACGGTAAACCTTTGTATTATGATGACGACCACCCATCGCTGATTGGTGCAGCGAGAATGGCAGAGCGGATAAGGCTATAAATCTTACCGTACCTCATTGTTAGTCTTTACTCGTCGTTCGGTTGTGCCTTGAGTATCAGGCCGGCCTCTTTTGGGCAGCATGGCTCTAACAGAAGTTGTTCTCTGTTTAGATTGGGGGCACTAGCCATTGTGCAATTTTATGAAACCATTTCTTTTGCCACAGCTTTATGCAGGTATTCAGCGTGTACGTAAGCCGTTAAACTACCGGCAATAATGATAATCATGTAAATCGGTAGAGCAGTTTTGAGTACTTTCATTGATCGGTTAATCGCGCGTGGTCTGGCATTGCTTGTGCCGTCGATTTTGCTGATATCCAGTTATGTCGCGTTGAGCTATATCGATCTGCTTGCAGAGCAATGGCAGGTGTTGGTGCTTCAGGCGGGGCCGATTCTTGGTTTGTTGCTGGCCTCTGCGTTGAGCATACAATTCAGCCGCACCGGCTATTTCTTTGCATTGCTTTTTGTCATTGTTGCAAGTATCGCGAGCGATGCTGGTTTGGGCGTTGTGATTCCATACCAAACACCGATTTATGTTGTTCTGTTTATTAATCTTCTCATTTTTAGCGGTTTAGAAGATCGGGGGCTGTTTTCTGTTCACGGCATTTTGCGTCTGGCCGTGCTGGGCCTTGAGACGGTTTTGGGTGTCTATTTTATGGAACACCAACAACAATTCATCGATTATTTTGTTGCCCTTTATCCGTCTATAGAAGCTTTGAGTCCACTAACGTATTCATTGGGGGGGTTGCCATGGATAATCGGTGTGAGTGTCGTTGCCGTTTGTATTCAACTGCTGTGCTTGTTGTTTTCTAATCAGGTTAATCAGCCGATTTTTTTGATAACGCAAGTTGTGCTGTTGTTGATGATCAGTGGTGTTCAATCAGATCTCTGGGTGCCTCTGTTACTCATCGTGTTCAGTATGGCGGTGTGTTTCAGTGTTCTGCGTCAATCACATGATATGGCCTATCGGGATGAACTAACGGCTTTGCCGTCCCGTCGTGCATTAAATCAGTTGTTATTGAGAGTGGGCAGACGTTATACCGTCGCAATGATGGATATCGATCATTTTAAGAAATTCAATGATACCCATGGTCACGATATCGGAGATGAGGTATTGCGAATGGTTGCCAGTAAAATTGCTCGCGTAGGCGGGGGCGGCAAACCGCATCGCTATGGTGGTGAAGAGTTTACAATTGTGTTTTCCGGAAAGTCACCAGCGCAGGTTGAATCTCATTTAGAAGCATTGCGAGAAACCATTGCCAACTATTCGATGGTGGTGCGTTCGAAGCGCGCGAAAGAGAATACAAAAAAAACGAAAAGTGATGCAAAAAAGGGGCGGCGCCCTAATAAAGATATGAGTCAGTATAAAACGCTGAGTGTAACTGTGAGTATCGGCGTGGCTGAACGAACGGGCACACTAAAAACGACCACACAAGTGGTTAAAGCCGCTGATGAAGCTTTGTATCGGGCGAAAAAGGCGGGTCGCAACTGTTTGCAGTATTGAAGCATCGATACTGCAAATCAGTGATCGGGAGGCCGTCGGGCTGACGGAAGTCGTATTATGTGACCTTGAGTGCAATCTATCCATACCGAACATATATTGGCATCAGTAGGCTGCAATTGTTCAGTCGCGCACTTCGTCCCGCACTGCTATAGCTTTATCCGGAAGTTATCTGTGGTGATAACCCAGTGTTTGCCATCCCATTGAGTACTGCCCTGAATAGTTTTAGCAAACTGAATGTTGGCAGCCTTATTCACGGCAAGTAGGATAAACCCGGTTTCATCAGCCAGTATCTCGCATTCGAGTACACGTTGATCAGTTCCATAATGACGACCGTCAGCGGCATTGCCAAACGTACGTTTGTCTTCGGCATCACCAAATTGACGACGCTCCTTATCGTTGCCGAATTTGCGGCCCTCCTCAGCATCTCCGAACTGTCGACTGTCTGCGTCGTCACCAAATTTACGTTGATCAGTAGCGTCACCAAAGTTCCGACTATTTTCGTCGCCACCGAAGTGTCGTGCATCGGCATCGTTGCCAAACTGGCGGCTATCAGTGCCGTCACCAAATTGCCTTTGGCCTTCACTGCTACCAAAAGATCGATCGACTTCGGCCTCCCCAAAGGATCTGTTGTTACTATTGCTGCCCAAAACGCGCTCAGCGATTGCGCTGCCGAATACCCGCTGAGGCAAGCAGTCTTTGGGAATAACGTAGGTTGAATTACCGATTGTCAGTGTAGCCGAGGCCATCGCGTGAAGTGGTATGGCCGCTAGTACTAGAGGCACTGCAATTCGCATGGCGGCCCTCATAGCGGGTATGCCGAGATCCAGATCGCCCATGCATACCACCAATTTTCAGCGCTAGAGCCGTCGCTGTACGTTGCTTCCCACTTCATCTTTTCATAGGCGACTGCAGTTAGCCCGTCACGAGCTGCTTGTAGTTTGTCTTCCGGAATATTAATCATGTAGGAACGACTGGCCGGGCCTGAAGCCGCTTTAATCGCTTGGTTAAAAGCAAGAACACCGTGCAATGGCTTCTCGTAGCCGTCTTGATAGATCAGCACCGCTTTGCCGCCGTGCGCCAAAGCATCGGGCGCGTGTTCAACCAGTTTTCCGGCTTCAATGAAGGTATTTGTGGATGAGTTCCAGTCGTAAACTGAGAAGGGGGNGTCAAAGCGTTTCCCTGGCTCCAGAGTGAAACTACCATCGGCAGCAACAATCTTGATACTCTTGTTAGCCAAAACACCGTGTGGAATAACATGGGCTGTGTAGTCTGTGGTCGAACGCACTGATGGGGTACTGCCAGATCCAATAGCGAGGCCAAGGAAGGCAATAATCACAATGGCTTGTTTTATGGAGATGGATTTCATCATGGTTGTCGTTTTTCCATTCTTAAATGTAAGTAGTGATCTGTGAAGCATACCGCGATGGTCATAGCGATGAGGTCGTATATATCAAACGTACCGGGAATAACAGGCAAGAGTTGCAGAAGCTCAATCGTGGTGACGCAAAACAGGCTTAACCAAAGGCTGCGGGTGTTGCTGTAGTGTTGCAAAAGCGCTGTTAATGCAATGGCCCAGCACACGTCGGCAAACACGTCCGAGATAAACGGTACACTAGGCAGATGAAAAGACGCGCGGGCGTTTATTAAACCTGTCGCCATCGCATCAGGAAGTAGCGAATAGATGATTCGCTCAAGGTTTGTGATCGGGCGCCAACACCAGTAACTAATCGCTCCGAGCGTCAATGGTAAAAAGCAAAGAGCCAGCAACTGTCGTGTTGAGCATGCACGTTTACGCGTGTTGGGTTGTTGTCGTAACATCAAAAGCTTAGATATTTACATCAATAGCGGGTGTTGGCGTTTAGCTTCTCGGACGCGTTCGCAGCGCCACCGTGTGAGTCCGATAATTAGTCACATATTATCCATTATTCAGGATTCGTCAGATGCGATCAATACGTCATTTTTCATTGTTGATATAACGCAATCATCAGCGGATTGGATGGATGGGCGTCTCATAGGATGGGCGGATATTGTCCCGTCACAACGATCGACCATGACGCATGGAGCCAGATTGGGTATGGGGATTGTTCGTGGTCACCGTGGGCAGAGGATTGGCTCGGCCCTGTTATCAACCGCACTTTCGCATGCCTGGCAAACGGGCTTGAAGCGCATTGAACTTGATGTCTTCGCTGACAACGAAGCCGCTATTCATCTATATACCAAACATGGTTTTAGTATCGAAGGTACCAAGCGTTTCCCCCGTTATTTCGACGAACGCCATCAGGACATCGTGCAGATGGCGCAATACCGAATATGACGAAAACACTCCTGAACGACGCTTAGTATTGTGGGCGAAAGTATTTTTCGCTTTGTGTAGTGAACCAGTTCAGTGCACGTCACCTTAGTATTTTTGTTTTTTCACGAATTTACACGGTTTTCATCCAATCCTGCTGGATTAGCAACTTCCTCTACTTGAAACTGATTCTGCCGAATTTTTCGGCATTTTATCAATAATATCAAGAGGATAGATTGTATGAAAATCAATCAATACGACAACTCAAGAACTTTGTTTTACATCTCTGGCATGTTCGCAGGTAGTTGGATTTGGGATGAAACACATCCTCAAATTCCTAACGCTCGTCACCTGTTGGTTGATGATGCATTGTGTAATATCGGCGGAAACATCGAAGAGATATCGGAAAAGTTGATTGAAGTGATCAATGAACTGGATACGCCGGTGACATTGGTGGGGAATTCTTTGGGGAGCCTGATTGCGCTGAATATTGCCAGTAAGATCGGTGACAAAGTAGAAGGAGTGATCATCTCAGGGTCTGCAGGCTTTGGCGAAGTGGATTTAGGGATAACTCTCGACAGGCATAACCCACAGGGAATGGCCGATAAGTTGATTAACTTAGTTTGTTACGACAAAGATCGAGTGTCGGAGAAGGCATTAACGAAAACAGCTGTTAGTTTTGATAAAAACTTCAGGAATATCGTTAGGTTGATTCGCGAAAGTAACTCAGCCAGTGCAGGGGATATTATGGACAAAATCAAATGCCCGGTTCACGCAATCTGGGGCACGGATGACATTATTACACCACTGGATGAAACGGTTCCTGTACTGGAGCGATTCGGTATAAGCCCAATCACAATCAGTGAATGTGGACACAGCCCGATGTTTGAACGACCCGATGAATTTGCTGCGATCATCAATGAAACGTTAGCAGCGTAGATTAAGGGAGGGGCTTTTGCCCCTCTTTTATGTTTTCGAATCCGGGTAAATTTCGTATTGCGTTAGCTTGTGTCGCAATGTGTGGGCAGGGCACCCCATTACTCGAGCAACGGCATCGATATCACCGTTTAGTTCTTCCAACGCTTTTTCAATAATCTTCTTTTCCGCAGTCGGGCTAAATGTATCTGGTTCGATATCGCCGTTTTCAGGCACCAATGCCGGATAGGCGACTTTTAACTTTTGGTAAAACTGCGGTGCATTGTTCGTTACCTCTGCCACTCTAGAGCCTGTGAGGTAGTAAAATGCCAAGGCTGTATACAAAGTAATAATGGGGCCGATAATCACGACCGGAATAGCGTGTTTAGTCATCGATAACGCAACTAACAGTGCGAATACAGCGATGAGTGGGATAAAAGAAACCAGTGCAGTAATACACTTTGACGTGACGGCGCTATCGAGAGATTCATCGCGCGCACCTTTGATTAGTAATCCTCCGGTAAAAAAGCAGGATGTTAGGAGGTAGACATCCATCAACCAGGCGAGAGGACCATCTGTGTGCATCAGGGAATTATGACGTATTTCATAGCTTTCGACGATCAACCCCTGTGTATGAACGATTGATAGCAGTATGGGCGGTATGAATACGGATAGATGTCGCCATTTGAAAGGACGAGTGAGCCCGATAACAAACAAAGCCAAACACGCGAACATAAAGTACAGCGACATAAGATAGGCGTCTGCTGCTATTGATGCGATGGTAGGCGAAGGAATTGCAAACAGCAGGTAACCTGCAGATTGAAAAAGGTTCATTGCTGCCAAACAAAGAAACAGTAACCTGAATTCCATTTTGGAACTATTCAGGTGGAGCCTGTATAGCAAGTACAGGCAGCAGCTCGCAACCAGAGCCGGTAGAGTGGCATAAAACCCTATGTGCTGAATCATTGTTTTACACCTAACTGTGCTTATCTAACGGTATTGAAATGTTTAATTCTATCATAGGTGAATGCTGTTTGATATTTAGGCAGTCGCGCACTTGATGTTTACGTGATAAATTTTCAACATTGTTGATGAGCCTAACGATAAGTATTGTTTACTGATTTATTTCTTGATTTTCTAACATAATACCTATTATTTGATAAGCTAGTAGTACGTATCTTGCCTGTGTTCGTTTCCAAGTTTCTATTCTCCATATAACGACGGCGTTTTTCGATGTCTGTTGATTCCTTAGACTTAATAGGGTTTCGTCCTTTTATGTCTGATTTTCTGTTGACTTAGGTTGTGCCTCCAAGTCCGTTTGTGTGATGTGCAGCCGGTGAATTGTTATCAGTGAGCTTGACGACCGCCTTTTGTAGAATTTGTGTGTTGGGGTAGGTGATCATGTCGTTATCTCTACGGATCAAAACGTGGAATAGCGTGATCTCCTCAATAACCCCCGTAATATCATCGTCTTTGTCGATGACTTTGACTCTGTCGCCAACGCGATAGGGGAATGCAAAGAAGATGACGAGGCTTGCTGTCATATTGCTGAGAATCGACCATTGAGCAACTAGTGCGACTCCAATTACAGCAAACATGGACGACAGAAATACTGATACCTGTGAATAGTGAATGCCTAGCACGAGCATCGCTAACATAAAGAAGAAGACAGATAGCGTAAGGTTTAGCATCTTCGTCAAGTATGCAATGCGATAGGCGCTTACCGATTTTTTTTGCCCAAGACGCTTAATCAACCGTGAGAGAAACGCCATACAAAGGCCGTACGTACTGATCACAATTAGTAGTGAAAGCACTTTCATTGAACATCTCCTTTTTCTAGCAAGCGTTCCAACTTTTCATTAAGGCGCATTATTTCGAGTTCCATTTTTAAATTGATTTCGTAAGCAGCATCTTGCTTGATGCGATCTTTTGCCGCCTGTCGATTTTGCGACATCATGATGATGGGAGCCTGGAAGGCAGCGAGTGACGACAGTCCGAGATTAAGCAGGATAAAAGGGAAGGGATCGAAGGCCTCCCCTCTAATAAACCAAACGGTGTTCGTCAGAATCCAGATAATGATGAACGCGAAAAATAGGATGATAAAGGTCCAAGAACCTCCAAAGCGTGCGATTGCATCTGCCACGCGTTCACCGGCCGATAAACTGTCAGAATAAGTATCGTTTGTATTTTCGGTAAGTGGGCTTTGTTCTGCAATGCTATTGATAACATGTTGGTCTTGTTTATCCAGCTCCGCGTATGGTCGGTTTAGCAATGCTTTTGCAAGGTGTTCGAAATATCGTTTCATTTTGTTTACCTATTGAAATTTGTGTTTAGTATTCGGCTATAAATAACATGCGGAGCACAGTTCAGCATAGGACACATAGGTTGTTTAAAGGTGCAGGTACCGCCAGAAACTGTATCAGCGATATTTGTGTATATGCAAGTTCTGCATTTGTACCGAGAGTGATGTTTGGCTCTGAGTGGGGGGTGTCTGATATGTAGTATGGCTGCGGCAAGTGCGACGTACGTGAAGCCAAAACTAGCATCGCCTGCGCTTGTGCCGAAAACCAATAACGGCGTAGCACATGAAGTGTTTAGTTATACTTCGCCAAGTCAAATTTATTCTTGGTTCTTACCAACTATATATTCACTGTCACACGCTGAACATTCAACGGCCTTCGATATCGCCGATGTTGAAACCATGTATTGGATTAAAGACGGCTAACGGACTTGAGTAGTTTTATAGGAAGTACAAATTAAAAGCCTGCAAATTTGCAGGCTTTTTTGATCGCAGTTGTCTGTAATTGTTAGAGTGGTTCGTTTTGGCAGCTGCTTGAGCCGACCGTATCGGTGAAGGTTCCTGATGGACAGGCAGTTGCAGCGGTAGCACCTGTTGAGCTGACAAAGCTGTTTAGAGGTGCCGGTGTACAAGCACTCGCTCCGGTTTCACTGGAGAATCTGCCAACTAGGCACTCGTGTGATTCTGTGCTGCCAGTCTTACCAACGAATTGCCCCATCGGCGCCGGTTGGCATGTTGAGGCACCGTTTACGTCACTAAATCGACCTGTCGGGCATTGCTGTGATGATGTCGCTCCAGGGTTGCCGACAAATTCGCCAGCGGGCGCTGTTTGACAGGTGCTCGAACCTTGTACCGTACTGAATTTGCCAACAGGGCAATCGGTTGCTGTGCTGGCTCCCATCTGGCTGACAAATCGGCCAGCTGGTGCAACTTGACAGCTAGTTTGTGCGATTAATGTGGCGTAGGTTCCAGGGTTACAAAGTGTTGCCGAGGTCGCACCTGCGGCGTTCACAAATGTTCCACTGGGAGCTGGAAAGGATTCAGTTGCGCCGGCTGATGGCACAAAATAACCTGGGGCGGCTTGCTCACAGCTGCCATTGGCATTTTCGAATGACCCCGGATCACACGGTGTTGAAACCGGTTCGTTAATGCATGAAGAACTGCCGGTAGTTTCGGTATACATACCTGAAGGACATGTGGTTGCTGCGGAGGCTCCAGTGCTTGAAACGAAAGTATTAATCGGCGCCAAGGTGCACTGCGTTTGTGCGGACATGTCACTGAAAGTGCCTATTGCACAATCTTGCGCTGCTGAAGCGCCAGCGATGGCAACAAATTGTCCGGGGTTCGCCGGTGTTTGTTCTGTCGCTCCGGTGCTGCTAACAAAATATCCAGGCTCGGCTGCCAAGCATGTATCACCTGCATCGGGGTTATATCTGCCAACTGGACACTCCAGCCCCCCAGCAGGTTCATCAATACACGACGAGCTACCAACCGTTTCGGTATAGGTACCGGAAGGGCAGATAGTTGCTGCAGAGGCGCCGGCGACTGCGACAAACGTGTTAATGGGTGCCAATGTGCACGCAGATTGGGCTTCGAAACTATTAAATGTGCCCGGAGAGCACTGCGTTGGAGCTGTGGCTCCAGCGTTAGGGACAAAAGTGCCAAGCGGGGCTGGTTGTTGGGTTGTGGCTCCTTGGTTTGGCACATAGTGTCCGGGAGTGGCGGAAATACAGGATCCATCCGAACTATACTGACCCGCTGGGCACATGCCGCCAACGGGCTCATCAATGCACGCTGTGCTGCCTAATGTGTCGGTGTAAGAGCCTACCGGGCAATCTGTCGCGGTTGAGGCACCGGGCGCATCGACAAAGGTGCCAATAGGAGCGAGTTGGCACGCGGTTTGTGCCTCTAGGTTTTGGAATGTTCCAACAGGACAGTCGCTGGCTGCACTAGCGCCTGCAACGTTGATAAATGTGCCGAGCGGAGCAGGGGTTTGTGAGGTAGCGCCAGGGTTGGCAACGAAATAACCCGGTTCCGCCGGTGTACAGATTAGTGCTCCAGCCGCTCTGAACTGCCCAGCTCGACAATCTGCCGGCGGCTCATCTTCAGGGTTGAAACATCCACTGAATGCCGTTGCGATCGCTGCGGCAATAGCGGTACGAACAAAAATCCCGTTGGGTTGTTCTGACAAAAAACTCATATTTCCCTGTTCCTGATAGTGACCGGTTGCTGGTGTGGTGTGCATCCTCTTGTCGAAATCGACCAGCGAAGCCAAACCCGTCTCATATTCCAACACCATTTATTTGGTATGAGTAAGAATATAAATTGGCATTATGATAGCGGAAGTAAGTCCGACCTACATTGACATTCAGCAATTTCGTTAACAACAAAAAGAGTTTGTGTTATCGACACTCTGAGCTGAAGCATGCTGTCGGCCAAAATGCCATAATGAGCGCTCTTGTAATCTTTAGCGAAGACGTTTTCCGATGGATCAGAATCCTTCAATAGCAGCTGTAACAGGAGATGCTTTGTTTCAGCAAGCCCTGGCGCATCAAAATGACGGGCAACTTGATCGTGCTATTGTTGCCTATCAGTCGGTCTTGTCAGAAGCGCCTCAGCGTTTGGACGCGAGCCATAATCTTGCTATTTGCCAGCTTAACCATGGGCAGGTAAAGCCCGCATTGTTGCGTCTTGAACATTTGTTTGAGCAGCATCCTGAGCATCCGGGCATGCAAGGCACGCCGAAACAAGTCGGCATGAAACTTTGGCAGTTACGATATTGGGAGGCCGCCATTCCATGGTTCACTCGCGCCTTGACAGTCGATCCGGGTGATAGCCAATGTGCGTGGATTCTCGAGCGTATCCGGCCGGCGTCTTATCTCGCGCGCGAAGCGTATGATGAGTTGGAACAAGATACCCTAGTGCGTGCGCGACCCAAAGAAGCAGACACTTATGTTTACACCATTGATATCGTTGGCACCTGTAACTTGCGGTGCCCGAGTTGCCCGGTAGGGAATAGTGATAGCGGTGATCGCTTTACGCGTTCGATGCCATCGTCGACCTTCGATGCGATATTGCAGAAAATACATCGCGAGAGCCCGGTTGCGAAGCCGCAGATTTGGTTATACAACTGGGGCGAGCCGCTGCTGCATCCGCAATTGCCGCAGTTGATAAAAACCGTTAAATCCTATGGTTACACCTGCCACCTTTCTTCCAACCTGAATATTGATAAGGGATTAAAAGAGGTTATTAAGGCTGGGCCGGATGAGCTGAAAATCTCGTTGTCGGGCTTTTCTCCAGAGACCTATGCGATCAGTCATACACGTGGCAAATTATGGTTAGTGAAATCCAATTTATACAAGCTGCGCGAGTATCTGGATATGTATAGCAGCACATGCCGGGTGTGGGTGAGTCAGCACATATATCACCACAATCGTCATGAAACAGAAGCGGTTAATCAAATATGTCAGGAGTTAGGGTTTGAATATCAGCCGATTCAAGCGTTTTACCAACCACTAGAGAAACTATTGGCGATCGCTGAGGATGATCAGAGTGTGTTGGATGAGCCCATTATCAGCCAGTTGTTGATTCGACCGGATCAACAGATTGCTTTCTCACAGGCTCATCAACTTAAACAATACGACTGTGAATTACGTTCTAATCAAACCGTTATTAACGCCGACGGCAGTGTTGCTACCTGCTGTAACCAGTATGAGACTGCTAATGGTTTGAATCTGCAGTTTCTGGATGTCTCTCACAAACAGATTGAGGCAAAAAAATATCGGAGTACGCTGTGTCAGCGTTGTCGTAAGGCGGGTCTTGATTACGCTCCCAAAGCGTTGCCGGAATCTCTTCATGAACACTGATATTTCGACGCCTATCCAGCGGTTATTGTCAGCCAGTGCGGAGGCATTTGCGCAGCGGGATAATGCAGAAGCGGATGCGTTACTGCACCAGATCCTTGCGCTGGATCCAAAACATGTTGAAGCACTAACGAACCTAGCCTTTCTTTCCTATCGTGCGGCGGACTATGACGCGTCTATCAAGTGGGCGGACGAAGCCATACGCCATGATATCGCCTGCGCTCGGGCCTATTCCCACAAAGGCATAGCATTGATGGCCAAGCAGCAAATGGTCGAGGCCCTGCAGATACTTGAAGCGGGTTCACATCAGCCCGAGCCGCCAGCAGAATTGTGGATTAACCTCGGGCTGGCCTATCAAACCGTCCAGCAATTTGAGAATGCGCGCCACGCCATGCAGCGCGGGATTGCGATGGCACCCACTTCAGCCGAAGGTCGCAGTAATCTTGGTTCAGTATTTCAAACATCAGGGCAGATTGATCAAGCTCTCGTAGCTTATCAAGGTGGGTTGGATATCAACCCGATGCATCTTGCGTCACTCAGTAACTATCTAATGTGTCTGCAATACACCGACAATACCAATAGCTTTCAGCTTAAATCTGCTGCCGTTGAGTGCTGTAAGGCGCTCGAAGCGCATGCAATGCGCCAAGCTTCAGCTGATTCAGCGTTGTTGCATCCGTTAGGCGAACACGCAGGCACTAATACCGATACCCTCGCTGGCACGACCCTAGGTACTCAGGCGAAAAGGCCCGCAACCGATCAGATATTACGCATTGGTTTTGTTTCAGGTGACTTTCGCCAACATCCTGTCGGTTGGTTTTTTATCGGCATTTTGCGGGCCCTGACAGAACACGGCAACGTTGAAACTTATTGTTATCAAACTGACACACGTCAGGATGAATTAACGACACGGCTTCAGTCTCTGGCACATCAGTGGCGTTATGTACTTACACATAGTGATAATGATGTTGTGGAGATGATTCGTCGCGATCGCATTGATGTGCTGATCGATTTAGCGGGCCACACGGCGGGTAATCGCGTCGGGGTATTTGCGCAACGTCCGGCACGATTGCAATACAGCTGGCTAGGTTACCCTGCCAGCGTTGGGCTATCTGCCATCGATGGGGTCGTGCTCGGTCAATATATGGTTAATCGTGTGAGCCAGTGTTATTTTAGCGAGCCTTTGATAGTGCTTGATGCGCCTCAGTTTTGTTACACACCGCCGGATTATTTACCGGATGTAAAACCCAGCCCTGTTGATGCTAATGGGCAGATTACGTTTGGTTGTTTTAACAATATTGCCAAGTTGAATGACAGTGTTCTGCGCTGTTATGCCGCACTTCTACATCAGGTACCGAACAGCCAGCTGATACTGAAATGGAAGTCGTTTGCAGACCCGAACCTTGCAGAGGCTGTATTGAAACGTTTTCATGCAATGGGCATCGTAAAAACACGATTGCAGTTGCGTGGAGCTTCTCCACATATCGATATGCTGAATGAATACGCAGATGTTGATATTGCGCTCGACCCGTTTCCGTTCAGTGGCGGTTTGACCTCCTATGAAGCCACTTGGATGGGCGTGCCAGTCATTACTCTGTATGGCCACAGGCCGTTGTCGCGTCAAACTTATGCGATAAACCAAACACTTGGGTTTCCGCAACGATGCGCAACTAACGTTGATGAGTACATTGCTTGTGCGAAAAAACTAGTTACACAGAGTGGCCAGCTGACCGCAATGCGGTTTGATTTGCGCCAGCACGCTGAAAGCAGCGCGCTGACCAATCATGGTGTTCAGGCTGACGAGCTTCTCAAATCTATTCGGCTCTCAAATTTATTCGACTCCCTTGAGCAAACTAACTAGCTTAGGTGCGAAAGTTTCTGCGGTAACGTTGTTGGTTTGTGTCTAGGAAATACACTCATACTTGTCGATACGGACAACCGCTGCCAAGTGGTGCGCGGCGCACAACTTTATCCGGGCCTAAACAATGGCTTTCGTAGCCATCCGGGTAGGTCGGGTAGTGAGAGGCAATTTTCCCGTTTTCGAAGGCTTTGCTTTGCCAAGGGTTGAAAACCTTTAGTAGCATGCGGCGCACTGCCATGGCTGATCGAACGACCACCTGGGTTTGGCGCGATGGTGGTTTTATACCCAGAGCATTCAGCAGTGCCGCATCATTGATGAGCACGCACATAATTGAGTGCACAAAGGGTCTAACGAGCTTAGGAAGCATGGGTTTCATGCCTTCAATTAACCCTGATGCAACTATCGCATTGTCTGGGTGAAAAACTAGATGGTTCTGCCGATAGTCAACATACCAACTCTTGAATGCGTCGTAGCTACCCGGAATATTTTTAATATGCATGGCTTCGCCCAAGTCACGAAACGACAGATAAGCGGCTTGGCGTTCGTCATCGGAGAGTGGCCGATACCCGAATGCCTGCATCCATCGATCGGGTTCGAAGATAAATAGCGCTAGGGTATAGAGATAGTCATCGTTGGAGATGTCGTAGTGGCTGTGGATCCAGTTCAGGTGCTTGACCATATGCACACCGCGCTCGCTGTGCACTGAATCGCGCATGATCTCGATCAGTATTGCGCGCGTGTCGTCTAGGCGTTTGGTGCCGTGGTGTTCGTATTGGCCGGTGCGGCGGAGTATTTTACAGATGCTGGGGATACCGAAGGTTTGTAGCTGGGCCAATTCGCCGGCGATTAAGTAATCGAGCGGAGCGTCATGATTTGCCAGATAGTGAATTCGTTCATGGTAGTTGTCGTTTACCGGTTGGCACTCCAGCGCCTCGAGCTGCTTGCGATTACGCAAAAATATCATGGGTTATCCTCTTATTGGTGTACTTGATTTAATAAGAGGGCAGCGTTAGCTTCAATAGACACAAAAGACGTGTGTCAATTAAATGACAAAAGGCTAACTATGTCGCGAAAAGAAGATCCGCGTGTTATTCGCACGCAATCCATGATTACGCAATCATTGACGCACCTGATGAGTGAAACGCCGTATCGAAAGATACGGATAGCGGATATTGCCGCACATGCGCAGATTGCTCGGCAGACGTTTTATCTGCACTACGGCTCGAAAGACGATGTCTTGCTGGATTACATCAACAACGTTTTTGAAGATTTTTATGCCAGCATCGAAGCACATATTGTTGCGTCTGCTGAACCGGACTCTGTGATCGCATGGCATCTATTTAATCAGTGGAAGACTCATTCGGAGTTTGCGACATTGATTGTCAGTGCCGATATTTCACACTTGGTTGTGGCCTGTTTCAAAAACTATATCGCTCGTATCATGGGGCTTTATATACGCAACCATGAGGTCACTCTGAAAGACCCGGAAGCGCTCGGTTTTATTGTTGATTATCTCGCGGGTGCTTCGTGGATGATGTTAACCCGCTGGATCGAAAGTGATTTTGAGTATTCGTTAGATAAAATCGCTAAACTCTATTCGGAAATAACTAGACCCGGTATCTTGAAAATACTAACCCAAGGCGGAGAAGTTTAACCGGCGATTAGGCTCTCGTCATGTTGCTGTTGCTGATGCGGTTGCTTGTAGCCATAGATTTTCGGTCAGCTGTGTTGCTGATACGGCTTGGCAACCTGAACGGTTTTGCCCCGACCAAAGCGGCGTGAAGTCACCCAGCGAGCGCGCTTCGGCGGCCGCACGCAGAGGGCCGAGATCTGCCGAAGCGTAAGGGAAATCCGGTACTCTATCGCAAATATCCCCCAGATCTTTCATCAATTGATTACGCATTCCGCGGGCCGGTTTTCCAGAAAATACATTGGTGATAGCCGTGAGAATCCCTTCTTGCTGCAATAGCTCACGGTGAATCGGACGTGTGTCGGCTTCGTCACAAAGCATGTAGGCCGTACCAATCTGAACGCCAACAGCGCCAAGTTGCATCAGCGCGTGGATGTCGCGTCCATGGCCGATACCGCCGGCGGCAATGACCGGCACAGACAACGCATCGATCAATTGTGAGGTGAGCGGTAATATACCTATCTGGCTGGCAATATCGTCGCTGATAAACATACCGCGATGCCCACCGGCTTCTGCGCCCTGAGCAATCACTGCATCTGCGCCTTTATTCTCTAGCCAACGACCTTCTTCAACCGTTGTTGCTGTTGATAATATCTTGCTCCCCCAGCGTTTAACACGGTCAAGCAAAGCGTTTTCTGGCAACCCGAAATGAAAGCTCACAATCTCAGGTGGGTTGTCTTCCAAAGCATCGGCGATAGCATTGCTGAATGGCTGCCTCAGCGTGCCAGTATCGTTATTGATGGAGAGCCCAAACGTTCGATAGTACGGCAGTAGTGCTTGTTGCCATTGCTCACGTTGTTGCGGGTTGGGCGAGGGCATTGGGTGGCAGAAGAAGTTCAGGTTACAAGGGGCGTCGGTTTGCCGCCTGAAGGCCGCCAGCGCTGCGACGGCTTGATCAGCGCTTAACATGCCACAAGGAATTGAGCCTAGACCCCCAGCTTGGGAGACGGCTACAGCGAGTTTTGCACCGCCAATTCCTGCCATAGGGGCC